>CAZQVW010000013.1:0-18987 GCA_964596865.1 uncultured Bacteroidaceae bacterium | reverse complement strand
AATATTAAAGCAGATTGCCACGGAGACATCGCTGGCCATAGATTTTGGCGGCGGCATCAAGACAAACGAGGATTTGGAGGCAGTATTCCAAGCCGGTGCCGCATACGCCACGATTGGAAGCGTGGCAGTGAAGGACAAGGGGCTGTTTAATTCCTGGGTGGAGCAATGGGGCGCCGACAAATTTGTGCTTGGCGCGGACGTGAACAACGGAAAAATCAGTATCAACGGATGGCAGGAAGACAGTGAGATAGACCTGTTGCCTTTCATCAAGGAATACTATAATAAAGGTGTAAGAAATGTGCTGTGCACCGACATCAGCAAAGACGGAATGCTGGGAGGCTCGTCTGTGGAGCTTTATAAAAGGATTATGCAGGAGTTTCCCGACCTCCATCTGATAGCCAGTGGTGGCGTGGGCAGCGAACAAGACATAGAAGAGCTGGATAAAGCCGGTATTCCCGCAGTGGTGTTTGGCAAAGCCATCTACGAAGGGCGTATAGACCTCGGTCGTTTGGCCAAAGCCTATAATCTGAACAGACATAAGGGTGAGGCCTAAAACGAGCACGGCAATCCTAATAAAATTTGAGCTATCGCGATAATAGACAACACTGTTTTACAAACAAATAAGGCGGTTTGAATAAACTAAAACTATAGAAACATCATGCCACTCGCTAAACGCATTATCCCCTGCTTAGACGTGAAAAACGGACAGACCGTGAAAGGCACCAACTTCGTGAATCTGCGTTATGCCGGCGACCCCGTGGAACTGGGCAAGGCCTATAGCGACCAGAATGCCGATGAACTGGTGTTTTTGGACATCACAGCCAGTTATGAGGGGCGCAAGACATTTACCGACATGGTGAAACGTGTGGCCGAGGCACTGTCAATCCCATTTACTGTGGGCGGCGGTATCAACGAACTGAAAGATGTGGACACTATGCTCAATGCCGGTGCAGACAAGGTGAGCATCAATTCCGCAGCCTTGAAGCGGCCCGAACTGATTGACGAGGTGGCCGGCCATTTTGGGAGTCAAGTGTGCGTGTTGGCGATAGATGCCAAGCAAGAGGAGGATGGCCAGTGGCGCTGTTACCTCAATGGCGGTCGCGTAGCCACAGAGCGCGGCTTGTTTGAGTGGGCAAAAGAGGTGGAGCAGAGAGGTGCGGGAGAAATCCTGTTTACCAGTATGAACCATGATGGTGTGAAACAAGGGTTTGCCAACGACGCCTTGGCTCGGCTGGCCGATGAGCTTTCCATACCGGTGATAGCCTCGGGCGGGGCGGGCAAGAAAGAACATTTCCGCGATGCCTTTACGAAAGGCAAGGCCGACGCCGCCCTCGCTGCCAGTGTATTCCATTTCGGCGAGATTCTTATAGGCGACCTTAAGCACTATCTGCGCGACGAGGGCATAAACGTAAGACTTTAGCACGACCAACTATCTTATTAGAAAACAATAAATACAGAAAATATACCAACAATTATGGCAAACGTAAACGAAACAAACATAGACTTCGAGAAAATGGGCGGATTAGTGCCGGCCATTGTGCAAGACCCCACCACCAAGACCGTCTTGATGCTGGGATATATGAACCGCGAGGCCTATCAGAAAACCTTGGAGACGAAGAAGGTAACTTTCTTCTCGCGCACCAAACAGCGCCTGTGGACTAAAGGTGAGGAAAGCGGGCATTTCCTAAATCTTGTGGAGATAAAAGTGGATTGCGACAACGACACGCTGCTGGTCTACGCCAATCCTATGGGACCCACCTGCCATAAAGGTACAGATACCTGCTGGGGGGAGAAAAACGAGGGCAACCCCCTCGCGTTCCTCACTGAACTGCAGGACTTCATAGAGAAACGCCACAGAGAGATGCCTGAAGGATCATACACCACCTCCCTTTTCAAGGACGGCATCAACCGCATGGCACAAAAGGTGGGCGAAGAAGCTCTGGAAGCCGTAATTGAGGCTTGCAACGGCACCAATGAGCGCCTTGTTTATGAGGGCTCCGACCTCCTCTACCACCTAATCGTGTTGCTCACCGCCAAAGGATTGCGCATAGAGGATTTGGCGCGCGAATTAGAGAGTCGCCATAAACCCGGGTGGCATAAGCACTAATCCTTTGTGGCTGCGAGAAGATATAATTGGTGAGCTCGCACAAATAAAAAGACCGTTAATACACCCAAGCCCGGAGAGAAATTATTATATATGATACTGGATTACAAAGATGTGGAGCTGCGCCACGGCGAAAATATTATCCTTGGCGGTGTGGATTTCACTGCCGAGAGTGGCGATTTTATATTTATCACCGGAAAGGTAGGCTCCGGCAAATCTACCTTGCTTAGCACAATCTACGGTGAGCTACGCCCCACAAAAGGCACTGCCATCGTGCTCGACACCGATATGCGGCAATTGAAAACCAAGAATTTGCCGCAACTGAGGAAGCAGCTCGGCGTAGTGTTCCAGGGTTTTGAATTGCTCACCGACCGCACTGTCTATAAGAACATGGAATTTGTGCTTCGCTCCACCGGTTGGAAAAACAAAAACGACATCAAAAACCGCATTCAGGAAGTCTTGGACACTGTGGGCATGAGCGACAAGGCCGACAAGTTTCCTCACGAACTATCGGGCGGCGAACAACAAAGAGTGAGCATTGCGCGGTCGTTGCTCAATCAGCCGAAAATAATTGTGGCTGATGAGCCCACAGGTAATCTGGATATTGACAATAGTGTGGCAATCGTTAATCTGCTCAATAGCATCCGTGAGAAAGGCACCACGGTGATAATGTCCACACACAATTTGCAATTAATCCCCTTGGTGGAAGACGCTCGCGTATTCACCTGCACAGAAGGCAAACTAACCGCTTTAACCCCAGAATAACACATGAAAGTACAAAAATTCGGAGGCACCTCTGTTGGCTCGCCCAATAGGATGAAAGAAGTGGCCTCGCTGATTGAGAAAAACGAAAACAGTCTTGTGGTTTTATCCGCCATGTCCGGCACCACAAACTCATTGCTCGAGATAGCCGACTATTACCGCAAGGGTAATAAGGACAGTGCTTCCGCATTGATTGGTATGCTTCGGTCTAAATATATGGCTCACGTGAACGAGCTCTATCAGACAGAAGAATACAAAACACGCACGGCACATTTTCTGGACACAATATTCGAACGCCTGCTCAGCTATGGGAAAGGTGAGTTTAACTCTAAGATAGAAAAGGCCATCGTAAGTAATGGTGAGATAATGAGCACCAATATGATGACCAATTATATGAAGGAGCAGGGCGTGAAAGTGGAACTGTTGTCCGCATTCGATTTTATGCGGCTCGACGAAGATGGTGAGCCCGATTCAAACTACCTTCGTGAGCACATTATTCCAATCTTACAGGCTCATAAGGACACGCCATATTTCATAACGCAAGGATTTATCTGCCTAAACTCACAAGGCGAGATTGATAATTTCCAACGAGGTGGGTCAGACTATACCGCATCGCTCATCGGCGCGGCAATCAAAGCCGATGTGATTGAAATTTGGACAGATATAGATGGCATGCACAACAATGACCCGCGTTTTGTGGAAAACACAAAGCCCGTGGAGCAGTTGAATTTTGAGGAAGCGGCCGAATTAGCATATTTTGGCGCCAAGATCCTGCACCCCACCTGCGTATTGCCCGCCAAGGCCGCCGGCGTGCCGGTGAAATTGCTTAACACTATGGATCCAAAGGCTCATGGCACTGTTATCGACAACCATTTCCGCGCAAATGAGATAAAGGCTGTGGCAGCCAAGGACAATATCACTGCAGTGAAGATTGTGAGTTCAAGAATGTTGCTGCAAACAGGCTTTCTGCGCAAGGTATTTGAAATATTTGAGACCTTCCATACTTCAATTGACATGGTAACAACATCGGAGGTGGGGGTGTCTATGTCTATCGACAACACAGATTATTTGGCTTCCATAGTGGACGAGCTAAAGAAGTATGGAACTGTGGAGATAGACAAGAATATGTGCATTATCTGCGTGGTGGGCGATTTGCGGCCTCACAATGTGGGCTTTGAGTCGAAGATAACTAATGCCCTTCGCGATATACCAATCCGTATGATTTCCTACGGCGGCAGTAACCACAACATTTCTTTCCTTGTTTCCGAAGAAGACAAACAGCGCGCGCTACGCGCATTGAGCCAAGAGATATTCCTGTAAAACATCGCTCATCAATATGATAAAGACACCTTATTATTTATACGATACCGCCCTCTTTAAGAAAACCATTGACACGGCTAAAAAGGAGTCTGCCCTGTTGGATAATGCCCAAATCCATTTTGCTGTGAAGAGCAACAACAATCGCACATTGCTCACAATCATCGCAAATGCCGGACTGGGAGCGGACTGTGTCAGTGGGCCGGAAATAAATCGTTGTATTGAATGCGGAATAGCTCCGGAGAAGATTGTTTTTGCCGGAGTGGGAAAGACAGACGATGAAATCCTCACTGCGTTGAGAGCAAACATTGGCTGCTTTAATGTGGAGAGCGTGCCGGAATTAGATGTTATCAACCAGCTGGCAATAAGCGAGGGAAAGATAGCAAATGTGGCTTTCCGCATTAATCCTAATGTGGATGCCCACACCCACGGATACATCACTACCGGACTTGAGGAAAACAAATTTGGAATTTCCATGGACGATATGATTGGCGTAATCCGTCGTGCTATGGAAATGAAAGGTGTCCGCTATCACGGTTTGCATTTTCATATCGGTTCACAGATTTTGGATATGGATTGCTTTCGTGTTCTTTCAAGGCGTATCAACGAATTGCAAGAGCAGTTGGATGCCGCAGGTATTCCGATAGCACCTTCTATAAATGTTGGCGGTGGCCTGGGAATAGACTATGACAATCCCGAACAAAATCCCATTCCTGATTTTCGTAATTATTTCCGTGCTTTCGCAGAGACGCTTAATCTTCGTCCAAACCAGCAAGTGCATTTTGAATTGGGACGCGCAATTAGCGGCCAGTGTGGAAGACTAATCACAAAGTGTGTTTTTGTGAAACAGACCGCCTCTAAGCGCTTCGCTATCCTCGATGCAGGAATGTCAGATCTTATTCGCCCTGCCCTATACCAAGCGCATCACAAAATTATTAACCTAACAGCAATGGAAGAGGGTGGACGCCAGACGTTTACCTACGATGTGGTTGGTCCAATATGCGAAAGCAGCGATGTGTTTTGCACAGATGTGGAACTGCCCGAAGTAAAGCGAGGCGACACACTGGCACTTTTGTCTGCGGGCGCCTACGGTTTTGTTATGGCCTCGAATTATAATCTTCGCTCATTGCCAAAGGAAGTGATTGATTGACAGTAGAAATCCTTTCCCCAGTAAACGGGCCTGTTAGATTGACATAAATAAGATTTCGTATGCTAAAAAATATGGGCATGCGAGTGGTTGATGTGTGGCTTCACAACAGATATTGAGCACGATAGACAAAGAAAGAACGCCGGCAAGACCTTTGCAGCATAGAAAAAGATGCTTATTTGTAAACTACAGGTAAAGCGTTGAATGAAGAAGACAGAAAACAAATTATGCCCAGAGGTAAAAGTCTTTCACTATCTCTCGGTAAGCATCAGTGGGGTGTGAGGTCTCATCCAAAAGAATCAATTCTTTTTTTAACGGAATCGAGTTGGTTTTTGCAGGTATAGAGAAGTTGTCTCCCTTTATAAAAGTGATAATAGAGCGACTAAAAGGTTTGTTAATCTTTGTGCGAACAAGGATTTCCTGTTCTATTTGAAGATTATTTAGCCACGCAGAATAAACAAAATCTTCAGAATATATGTATGGGAGGATTAGACACAAGTGGCCACCATTCTTTAACTGATGGACGGAAATATTGATGACATCCTCAAAAGACAGCGTTTCGGCGCTTCTGGCCATATCGCGCGCGGCCTGTCCAGACGATAGCCCGTTCTTATAGTACGGCGGATTACAAACGATAAGATCGAATAGCTGATTAAACGAAAATTTGCGTGCATCACCCTCGTAAATAGTGAGCCTGTCGCTCCATGGGCTATTGTAAGCATTTTCTTTGGCTTGTTTTGCAGCAGCAGAATCTATCTCTATGCCCACTATATTGGCTTGGCGGCAACGTTGCGCAATCATTAAGGCCACTACCCCACTGCCACACCCAATATCCAATACGTTGAAGACTGACCTTTTCGCGCTGGCATTGTCCGGAATTATAGTGGAAGAAGAAATTTTGTTCATACAAGGCGCAGGGCCGGAATAGTTGGGCGCATTAGGAATGGGACACAGTGAGCCAAGTAAAACACCATCAGTGCCAACTTTCATAGCGCAATGAGTATCTTTCACCATAAACTGGCGGAAATGAAATCCCTCCTTGGCAGAGCTATTATCAGATGTTTGCTGCATCAGCAATGAGGTGGATAGTAATTTGGGGAATGCCATAAGAAGAAAGAAAAGCAATTTCTTCGTCAGTAAACTTTTTGTGAGCACGACGCAAACTGACGATGGCCTCACTTTCTTTGCCGCCACAAAGAAGACAGATTGCCGCATCTTTCAGCCACACAGACATTTCTGTATGTCCGTTAAGATTCATAGTAATCAACTTCTTACACATCGTCTGCGACTCTTCGGGGCGGCGGTCGCGTAGCAAACTAATCATAAGAAGATGAATTATATCCGGACTGGACGAATCAAGATAGTGGGCTTTATAGAGCACAGTGGCAGCTTCTGTGTAGCGCGCAACATCATAGAGCCTCTTTCCCAAATCAAAGAGATTGAGGCCATACCAATTGGCAATATACAATTTCCGATACACTTTCAAAGCGTCCTCTGTTAGCCCTTCACTCCAAAGACAATGAGCGTAGACAGAAGAAGCGTTTTCGTTTATATTATCCTGACCAACGGTCTCAAAATGGATAATAGCGTCATCATTATTTCCTGTAAGAGCCAAGGAAACCGCATACATTATTTCCTCGTCGTTATTTAAGGATGCGGAAATGAAGCCAGCAGAGTTTTGCTCAAATCCGGGGGAGGTCTGTTCTAAGATACCAAACAACGACACGGCATGACGATATAAGCGATGATTGAAAGCGCGTGAGCAAAGGGACGAAAGCGGAGCGCGGTCGCTTTCATCAGTTTTATTAATAAAAAGCATTAGCGGGCATTCAATTAGAGGATTACCCTCGGCTTGATTTTCCAACATTATTGTAAACAGACGATAGATGTCTCGGATATACAATTTAGCTAATTCCTTTTCGTCTCGCATCATCATCAAATCTGTCAATGACTCACCAAATTTGCCCATAATCTTCAATTGATTTTCCACATAATCGCGCATGCTTGGAGGCACATTATTGATAGCTTGTAGAAAGGCGTAGGCATCACTATTGCAGATATGAGTGTTGACTAATATTGGAGCAAATGTTTGCACAGTATTGAAATCGGCCTCGTCTGCGGCATCTATTGGACGAACCCAATTGCTCACCTCATCATAGAAAGCGAGTTTGTGCATCTGACGAAATTGAGGATAGGCGGTATCTATACCCTCCACAGTCATGTTGGTTGTTTTCATTATTTCATCGCGCAGATGATGCATCATATTGGCATCAACACCTGGCGGCAAATCATCGTCCTCACTTTCAAGCATATTCTGTATTTGCTCTTCGGTCAATTCATTGTCGATATGTTGAAAAATCGAATTAAAAGTGTCGCTAATTGAAGTGTGGATAAATTTTGTCTTATACTGTACCATGAAAAGCCATTGCAAATCGCAGTTGTCTAAAGACGCTTTGCCAATATTGCTACCGCATATATCAGTGATTGCAGCGGCTCCACTTTCCAATTGCTGCGCTTCCTCAAGGATTGAAAATAGTGTACTATGATTCATCGCAACCAACGCACAACCAACTTTTGCCCTTATTCTTATACGGACATTCTCGCTATTTGATAGCGCAACAAGCAGTGCCCATTTATCCAAATCGAAATAAAACAAGATTGACAAGGTAAGTGCACTAACCATCCATGCAGCTTCTGCGTTGGGAGTATTACTACCTCCACCACTATTTTCAAGGCCAAAATAGCGATAAAGGGCGGAATATTCCTCCGGGGCAAAACAATCGGCTATCCAAATACGATCAAACAAAGCTGACCGAAGCGCACTTATATTTTTGTTCTGGGATTTGGCATCTTCCATTTCATCGGAAAGCCCACTCTCGCGGAATATATCGCCCACAATTATGTTAGCGCGTTGCTGTTCAATTCTATTGATATAGAAATTAACAGTGCGAGGCAACCGCAAATGACTACGCAGTTTGCTATAATACGCACTTTGACTCTCTTTCAATCCATGGGCACGCTTCAATTGCTCATTCATACCAATGGCTTGCCTAACCAGTTTGGCAAACACACTTCCACGCCCTTTGTCTTCCACTCCTTTTTCAAAATAAGTGAGAAGAGAGCGATATGTGTTGAGCGCCTCTGCGCAAGAGGCCTCAATAATGCTACTGCTGTCGGTGTCTAAAATGATAGCTTCGTTTTGGATAGCGTTTAGCGCATCCAAAAGGCAAGCGTCTTTCAGCAACTTTAAGATATGCTTATAGAAATCGAAATATTCCATTTTCAAATGCTTTTATTATGGCAAATTAAATATAAGAGTATCGGGACTATATGCGGAATTAATGGCTTTTTGGGAGCGCATCCAATTCAGCACTTCTGGGATGGGAGCATGAGGCACTCTGCCCACGTCAAAGGTTTTTCCTTTGACTACAGCCAATACAGCAGGCGCATTGTTCAACGAAGGCAGACTGTCCTTTGCCGCTAATTGCTCTGCAGCAATATCATAAGCCCTTACAATACGCCTTAGTTCCTTTATGTGATTCGCCGCCCATAAGCTGTTGCAAGCATAGCCGCCAAAGCCATCAGCTATTTTCGTCTTAACATTAAGAGGCTTATAGCCTTTCTCAATGGCATTGCGTGTCTGCAAGGTGTTTAGTACGGCAGCGTCCACTTGATGGCTTAACAGCATGCTCAAACGCAATGGCATACTATTGATTTGCGCATGTATGGGGGCGGAAGAGAGTGTGCCATCTCCTTTCTTTTTCTGCACATTTCCTGCCAACACCTTACTAAGGAAATAGTCATCCATAGAAAAACGGGAAGAGGCTACCATGTGGTCACCAAACTGAATTACATTGGTTAAGCGCAAAGCTTTATTGGGAACAAAAAACAACCGGCGTTTTGTGGAAAACAGCCAACTCAAAGATTTTTTTTGTCCCTGTAGCCAGACAGTTCTAAAAATATCGCTCATGCCAATATTCACCTTGCCTTGGCTAATAGTCTGCTCCACATCCATTTGGGAGCGATAGACAAAGAAGTTTGCTTTTATTCCAAGCGAATCCAATATGCCCCATTCATTGGCATAAAGCATTGGCAGTGCGTCTTCTGCAGGAAATAAAGCTATACTGACAGTGTCAAAAGCACGTCTATTTTTTTCGCTTTCGGGATTAGAGTCTTGATTATGGGTAGCGGAATCCGATGATGACGAATCATTGTGTTTGCTGCAACTATTAAAAGAAAGCGAAACAAGCACAATTACCGCGCAACTTAGAATCAGACAGACACGATTTATATTTAATCTGACAGTCATTAGTAGCTTTATTACTGAGAAATTAAGGACAAAATAGGAAAAAAGCGGGAGACAGAAAGACCATACCAGTCATTCTCTCTCCCACCACATTAATCTAAATATGTTTACTCGCCCTGGATGGCAGCGATGCCGGGAAGCACCTTGCCCTCGATGGCCTCAAGCAGAGCGCCACCACCGGTGGAGATATAAGACACCTGGTCTGCCAAGCCAAACTTGTTTACGCAAGCCACAGAGTCGCCACCACCAATGAGAGAGAAAGCACCTTCTTTAGTTGCCTCTGCTATAGCTTCTGCCACGGCGCGAGAACCGGCAGCGAAGTTGTCAAACTCAAATACACCGGCGGGACCATTCCAAAGGATAGTCTTTGCACCCTTAATAGCATCAGCAAATTTCTTGCGTGTAACGGGGCCGGCATCCAGACCCTCCCAACCATCGGGGATATTGTTTGAAGGACAAATAATTTGATTGGCGTCATTGGCATATTTGTCGCCACAAACTGAATCTTCGCCCAGAATCAATTGCACGCCATTTTCTTTGGCTTTTTTCTCCACGTCAAGAGCCACGTCCAGCTTGTCGAGCTCAACAATGGAATCACCAATCTTACCGCCATGGGCTTTCATAAAGGTGTAGGTCATACCGCCGCAAAGGATGAGCTTGTCCACCTTGCCCAAAAGGTTTTCGATAATGCCAATCTTGGAGGACACCTTGGAGCCGCCCATGATTGCCACAAACGGACGCTTGATATTCTTCAACACGTTATCCACAGCTTTCACCTCTTTTTCCATCAAAAGGCCGAGCATCTTGTTGTCTTTGTCAAAATAGTCGGCAATGACGGCAGTGGAGGCATGTTTGCGGTGGGCGGTGCCGAAAGCATCGTTGATATAGCAATCGGCATACGAGGCCAAATGCTTGGCAAATTCTTTCTGGCGGGCTTTCATTTCTTTTTTGGCCTCGTCATACTTGGGATCGTCTTTTTCAATGCCAACGGGCTTGCCTTCCTCTTCGGGATAGAAGCGAAGGTTTTCCAGCAAAAGCACCTGGCCGGGCTTGAGGGCGGCAGCCTGAGCATCGGCTTTCATGCAGTCGTCCACAAACTGTACGGGAGTACCCAATTCCTTGGACACCGTGTCTACAATTTGGCTAAGACTGAGCTTTTTGTTCACCTTGCCTTTGGGCTTACCCATGTGGCTCATTATAATCAACGAACCGCCATCTGCCAACACCTTCTTCAAGGTAGGCAACGCACCACGAATACGGGTATCATCAGTGATTTTTCCGTTTTCATCCAGAGGCACGTTGAAATCAACGCGCACAATTGCCTTTTTACCGGCAAAATTGTAATCGTGAATAGTCATAATAGTATGTTTATTAGATTGTTGAATAGTTAGTTCAATTATTGTTTTTGCTTTTGGCCTTAACGCCTATATTCTTTTGGTCGATTTGATAATGTCTGCATACATCACGCAGTCCACATTTGGAGCACTTGGGCGCTCTGGCCGTGCAGGTGTATCGTCCCAGCGTGAGAAACCAAAAATGTGAGGGCACCACCTTGTTTGGCGGGATATGTTTCTTCAGTTCGATTTCAACAGAAAGTGGCGTTGTGCACGAGTCAGACACCAACCCCAGCCTATGGCTTACTCTAAACACATGAGTGTCTACAGGAATAGCAGCCTTATTATATATAAGCGCAAGAATGACATTGGCAGTCTTTCTGCCCACTCCGGGGAGCATTGTCAGTTCCTCCATTGTGGAAGGCACTTCTCCATTAAACTTGTCTGTTATCATTTTTGACAGTCCAACCAGATAATGAGCCTTACTGTTTGGATATGACACCGAGGAGATATATCTTAACACCTCTTCTTCATCGGCACGAGCCATATCTTGGGCTGTGGGCATTGCCTTAAACAATTCCCTGGTAACCATATTGACGCGCTTGTCTGTACATTGAGCTGAGAGAACCACAGCAACAAGGAGCTGAAAGGGCGAACCGAAATCCAATTCCGTAGTTGCTCCTTTCATTGTGCTCTCCAGATAGGTTAGCACGGCTGTATATCTCTCTTTCTTAGTCATAAAAGCGCGTATTTGTGGCCTGGGACGAAGGTTGAATGCGACATAAATCTTGTCCTCGGCGTTTGCCTTTATAGAGCCTGATTGATTGGCTGATTTTCTGGCAAAGGAATTTTATTTATTCTGCGCACGTGGCGGCCGCCTTCAAAGGGAGTATTTAGAAATTCATCCATAATCTTTCGGGCCATGGACTCGTCAATAAACCTCCCCGGCATTGCCAACACGTTAGCATCATTGTGCTGACGGGCAAGATGGGCTATTTCTGGCATCCAAACCAGAGCGGCTCTAACGTGGGGGTGCTTATTCAAAGTCATACTGATACCCTCTCCGCTACCACAGATGGCAATGCCGAGATTGACAGTTCCGTTGTCGATAGCATAGCCCAAACGATGGGCAAAATCGGGGTAGTCGCAACTCTCTTCGGAGAAGCAACCAAAATCCTCGTATTCGATTCCTTTATCCTCAAGATAGCTTTTCACAAACTGCTTAAGAGCAAATCCTGCGTGGTCGCTGGCCAAACCAATTTTCATTCTTCCAAATATTTTTTGATTTGATTATAGACGTATTCTTTGTTGAAGCCGAATTTCTCGTCCAAAACTTTATATGGAGCGGAGTAGCCGAAGCTGCCTACTCCCATCACCCTGCCGTGGGAGCCCACCAATCCTTGGAGGTTTACGGGCAGACCGGCAGTGAGGCCGAATTTCTTTACGCCAGCAGGTAACACCCGGTGCTGGTATTCGATAGACTGATTGCGAAACAGTCCTTCCGAGGGGACACTGACGATACGGTATCTCACGCCATCCTTATTTAATAGTTCGGCAGCAGAAACCAGAGTGGATACTTCCGAACCATCTGCCACCAAGACTACCTCCGGATCATCCTGCGGCACCACTGTGTAGCCGCCCTTTGCAGCTTCCTCATATTTAGTGCCCTCGGGCAAATCGGGTATGGTCTGGCGACTGAGGATCAGCGCGGAAGGTGTATTTTGATTTTCCATAGCCATTTGCCAGCACACCACAGTTTCGTGAACATCGGCGGGGCGCATCACCAAGAGCGAATTTCTTCCGCTGTGATTTTTCATTTTTTCCAGCAGGCGGATTTGCGCTTCCTGTTCGATAGGCTGATGGGTGGGCCCGTCTTCGCCTACGCGGAACGAGTCGTGGCTAAACACAAATTTCACCGGCAACTCCATCAGCGCAGCCATACGGATGGCGGGCTTCATATAGTCGCTGAAGACAAAGAATGTGCCCATAGCAGTTACCACACCGCCGTGTAGCATCATGCCCATACAGCAGCAAGCCATAGTCAGTTCGCTTACTCCGGCTTGGAAGAAATTGCCGGTAAAATCTCCCTTTGTAATCGTGTGAGTATGTTTGAGGAAACCATCTGTCTTATCCGAATTGCAAAGGTCGGCAGAAGAAACAACCATATTCTCCACTTTTTCTGACAATAGGCTAAGCACCGCAGAAGAAGCGTTGCGAGTGGCATCTCCGCTCTTGGGCGCCACACTGTTCCAATCGATTTGCGGCAGTTTATTGGCAAACCAATCATTTTGCTTTTGGGCTTTATCGGGGTTTGCCTTTGCCCACGCCTGTTCTTTGCGGCGGCGTTCAGCCACGATAGTCTCCAGCTCATGGGCTCTGCCTTGATACATCTCCTTCACCTCGTCGTATATAACAAACGCGTTGTCGGGGTCGCCACCAAGGTGTTCCACTGTGCGGCGATAGGAACTGGGGCCGAGGGGAGCGCCGTGTGTCTTTGTGCTATGCTCAAGGGAGTGGCCCTCGCCGTCTACCGCCCCTTTGCCCATCACGCATTTTCCAATTATCAGCGTGGGGCGTTCTTTTTCAGAGATGGCGTTATCCAAGGCAGCGCGGATTTCTTCCACATCATTACCATTAATAGTGAGCACATTCCAATTCCAAGAGCGATATTTCATGGCGGTGTTCTCGTCCGAAACGGCATCACATTCTGTGGAGAGCTGAATATCGTTGGAATCATAGAACATCACCAGATTATTGAGGCCAAGGTAGCCGGCCACCCTGCCTGCTCCTTGAGAGATTTCCTCCTGTATGCCTCCATCGCTGATATAAGTATATATCTTTTCGTTGAGGAAAGACTCGTTGCCTAAATGAGCACCCAAGAATTTTGCAGCCATAGCTGCTCCCACGGCATAGCAATGACCTTGCCCCAACGGGCCGGAAGAATTCTCTATTCCTTTCCTAACATTTAATTCCGGATGACCCGGAGTGGAGGAACCCAATGTGCGGAAAGCCTTTAGTTCGTCAATAGTGAATTTGCCGGTAAAAGCCAACTCGGAATAGAGCATTGCCGACATGTGGCCAGGGTCAAGGAAAAACCTGTCGCGAGTGGGCCAAAAGGGATCTTTGGGATCGTAAACAAGATACTCTGAAAAAAGTACGTTGATAAAATCTGCACCGCCCATGGCGCCACCCGGATGTCCGGAATGAGCGTTTTCCACCATTGCGGCCACCAAGATTCTGATGTTGTCCGCAGCTTTGTTCATCAACTCTACAGAGTGCTTCATGAGAATAAATTTTTCTGTTTCTAAAATATAGTTTTTTGTTGGCTATCGTGGGCGGGCAAACTACCCGTTGCCAATCCCACCCTCCGCCAAACAGGGAGCAAAGGTAATAAAAAATATTGACACGCGCAATAGGCTACCCTAAAGCTCCGTCCATTACAGGTGTGAATGCTGCTTTATGAGTTCCAGAAACTCCTCGCGCGTGGCTTTGTTGTTGAATGCGCCGGTGAAATCCGATGTAGTGGTGATGGAATTCTGTTTTTCCACGCCCCTCATCTGCATACACATGTGCTTGGCCTCGATCACCACCATAACGCCCAAGGGGTTGAGAGCTTGCTGGATACAATTTTTTATTTGGGTGGTCATGCGTTCCTGCACCTGCAATCGGTGGGAAAAGATGTCCACCACACGGGCAATCTTGCTCAATCCGGTGATCCACCCGTTGGGGATATATGCCACATGAGCTTGACCATAGAACGGGAGCATGTGGTGTTCGCAAAGAGAGTAGAAATTGATTTCCTTCACAATCACCATCTGGCGGTAATCCTCCTTAAACTTAGCGGATTGAAGCACCGCCAGAGGGTCCATACTATACCCCTGAGTGAGAGTGAGCATGGCTTTGGCCACGCGCGTGGGCGTCTTGAGCAATCCCTCGCGAGAGGGGTCTTCGCCCAGCAACTTTAATTCCTTACTGAAGATCTCTGCCAACTGGGATATTGTGGCAGGATTGAATTCTTGTGGTTCCATACAAATAAATTAGCACCATTTGTGCCTTTTCTGGGGGAGCGGGCACGATTTCAGTTTACCGGCACTTTCACCTTTGATTTGATTACGCTCATTGATGAGGCGCGCACGCCCGGCACAGCTCGGGCTCTATGTATAAACGCCTCGGCTTCGGCGCGGGTGAGAAAATCTCCTGCCACACAGACCCAATGGGGCGACATAAAATGCATGTAGACAGGCACATCGGGAAACATGTTTTTGAAAGCCCTGCCCGCTGCCTGAGCGTTTTCTTTCTCTGCGCGCGAACTGCCGCCCATATAAAATCTCACTCGCCAGCCGGAAGTGGTGGTGTAGGCCGTGGGCGCAGTGGGCACAACAGTATGTTGCTCTCTTTGGGAATGAGAAACGAGTCTGTCCTTGTGGACAGGCACAGAGGGCTTGTCTTTGACAACACTGATAGTGTCGCCAGTCTTCTTTTTAACGGGGATGGCATCAGGTTTTCTGCCGTCCACCAAAAGGTCTATAGACGAATTTTGTATAAGAGCAATGCGCCCACCGCTTCGTTGGCGAAGGCGCTGGGTAAAGGTAAGACGTGCTTCCGAAGATAGAAACACGCTTACCATTACAAACAATATTATAAAGCGAATGTTGCGCACATCCTTTGCTTTAGGCTTTCCAAGCGTCGATGATGCCCTTGAAATCAGCAGCCTTGAGCGCAGCGCCACCGATAAGACCACCGTCTACATCAGGTTTGGCAAAGATTTCTTTGGCATTTGAGGGCTTGCAACTGCCGCCATAAAGGATAGTGGTGTTTTCAGCGGCATCGGCGCCAAATTTCTTGGCAATCTCCTGACGGATGAAGGCGTGCATCTCCTCGGCCTGCTCTGCAGTGGCGGTCTTGCCGGTGCCAATGGCCCAAACCGGCTCATAGGCCAATACGATGTTGGAAAATTCTTCGGCAGTGAGGTCGTAAAGCGAACCTTGGAGCTGGGCAGCAACCACATCATTCTGCTTGCCGGCCTCGCGGTCCTCCAATACTTCACCAATGCAGAATATCACTTTCAATCCATTCTGGAGAGCCAGTTTCACTTTCTCCTTCAGAATTTCGGGGGTCTCGTGATAATAGGCGCGACGCTCGCTATGACCAAGGATAACATATTGCGCACCGGTGCTCTTCACCATGGCGGCGCTCACCTCGCCCGTATAAGCGCCCTTCTCTTTGTCGGCACAGTTTTCTGCGCCCAATTCTATGGGGCTGCCCTCGATAATCGGGGCCACCGTAGCCAAATGAATAAACGGAGTGCAGATGATTACACCACAGTTGGGCTTATCCTCACTAAGCGCACTTTTCAGTTCATTTACGAGGGCCACACCCTCCTGCAGGGTCAGATTCATCTTCCAATTGCCTGCTACAATCTTCTTTCTCATTTTAATAATGTTTTTATTGTTGGTAATTATGGTGTTATTGTTCGGAATACCGAGCTGAATGGCGGGGTCGGGAGTGATGGTGTCGGCATCTTTCTTTTTAATCTTAACAGGCCGATAGAGTTTGCGCCGAAGCGCTTCCACAAAGTTGGATAGGATAATCAGCAACAGCATTGGTAGCAAATACCATGCCAGAATGCGCCACAGGATGCTCCACGAATGGGCAGGGGCTACCTCCAACTGTCTTTCCCTAATCTCGGGATTATCTATTTTGGGCAAATAGTGAGCGCTCCACTTGTTGCGAACAACGCCATCGCGAATCAGCATCATTCCCGGGTTGGAACGAATCATTGTGGAAAGCGTGGTGTAGTCGGCCAATAGGAACGGGTATTGTGCATCGTTGTAATAGCACCACTCACGGATTTCGCTAAGCGGGGAAGCCGTAACACAAAAGAAGCGATAATCCTTTTCATCACACCAATCATATATTTCGGCCAATTGCTCCGTGGCTCCGGAGCTCACTTTCTCCAGGCTGGGAGCAATAACGAGGAACACCGGCTTTTTGTCCATCAGAATATCGGCGGTGAAATCATTGTTGAGCGTGTCTGTCACCATGAAATCCAGCGGCATCACATCGTCTTCACTTTCGCTGGAGGGAAAGACCATCTCTTTGAGGTCGGCTCCAATCTTATATGGGCGGAAATCTATCAGTGGCAAGTAATAGAGCGAGCGCAAACAGAATATAAAGATAAATATGGCGGTATAGAGCGATATAAACCATTGCCACCCCACCGGCACCCACGGTTTGGCCACGCGCGGATTGCGTATCAAAAGGATGGAGAGGCCCAGCAAGACCAGATTTTTCCATAATGTTTGCCAATCGTCCAGCACTATGAAATCGCCGAAGCATCCGCAATTGGCCACGGGGTGGAAGATTACCAGCAATACGGAAACAACCGTGAAAAATGTCATCACCGACAGCGCAATCACAGCCGTGAGCCTGCGCCTAAGACCCAGAAGCAGATATATGCCCAGCACAAATTCCACCATACATATCCCCACTGCCATAATCACCGGCAAATCAATCCACGATGGAAACGGAATATGGGTGGCGGACAGGTAATCGCCAATCTTATACGCAAAGCCGCGAGGGTCCACCGCCTTCACAAAGCCCGAAAGAATAAATGTAACGCCCAGCAGTGTCCTTACCACGGGCATCACAATCCTTAATATCTTATCGCGCGTAGAAGATTTCATTTTTTCTTGTTACCTCCACAGGTTTCAGCGCCTTTACATTCCTCGCCAGCGTTTGGCAATGTCAGTTTAATCAAGGCAAACACGGCGTAATTGAGCATATCCATATAATTGGCGTCCACCCCCTCGCTCATAAGGGTGTTGCCGCAGAGCTCTTCTATCTGTTTGGTGCGAAAGACCTTCATCAGAATGAGGTCGGTATAAGAACTGATGCGCATCAAACGCCAAGCCTCATCGTAGTCGTGATTTTTGCGAACCATCAGTTCATAAGTGCGGCGCGCCTGCTTGTCATATTCCTCCAATGCCTGTGAGGGCGAGAGGTCTTCCTTGTCTGCCGCTCCCAATTCCAATTGAATCAGCCCTATAATACTGTAATTCACAATCCCCATAAACTCCGGCACCTGCCCCTCGTCCACCATATTATGTCCTTTTGTCTGAAGCGACCGGATACGGTTGGCTTTGATGAAAATCTGGTCGGTAAGGGAGGAGGGCCTCAGTATGCGCCATGCAGCGCCATAGTCGTGCAATTTTTTCTCGAAGACATTTCTGCACGCTTTCATCACTTCCTCAAACTGCTTGTTTGTATCCATAATCACTGTCAGTAGATTGAAAATTACTTGTTTCCAATATCTGTGGGAACTCGCGCGGCGTAGGCTGGATATACAACCCTGCGCTCCACCTCTAAATTGCAAAGTTAGTAATTCTTCGCCATACGCCGCCCGTTGGTCAGCCAAAATCCTCCCTATATATTAAATAAGGTAGGAAATCATCTGCTGTTTCGGATTTTCATTGCAAATTTGCAATATACAATAATAAATTCAACAGCCATGCTTCTAAACACATCTCATATTCTTCTTGACGACATTCGTCTTTACGGCCATCACGGTGTGAGCGAACAAGAGCGCACCATTGGCGGCTGGTATTCGCTTTCGCTGAACATGGAGGTAGACATCGCCTCCCCCGCCCTTATCGATGACAACCTCCATTCCACCGTGGATTATGGCATGGTGGTGGACGCCGTCCGCCATGAATTTAGCCAAAGTGCGCTACTTCTGGAGAGCTTAGCCTATCGCATCAGCGAAGCAATATTCCGTTGCTCCACCCGCATTGAGAGCCTCACCATTCGCATCGCCAAGCTCAATCCTCCCGTTTCCCTACCCACACATTCCGCTGCCGTGGAAATTTCGTTTAGGAAATAGTCCGCCCGCCCCCTCCTGAAATCCATTTTTCCCCACCTTATTTATAGTTATCGCGAGATAAACCGAAAAAATCGCGTTTAAGTTTGCGTTAACAGTACTGTAACAATAACTAAACAGTACTGTTTAGTTATTGTT
>CAZQVW010000012.1:0-19617 GCA_964596865.1 uncultured Bacteroidaceae bacterium | reverse complement strand
AGTTATTGTTACAGCACTGTTAACGATAGTCAAAACGATTGGAAGTGGCCGCAAAGCGCTGTTTCTATGGTTTATATGGGGATTTGTCGGCGTTTTTGCGCCCGTTCTTGTTCGGATGGCGAGGTAATCCCGTTTTTCGTGATGATAACGCACGCTTGTTGCGAGAAAAATATATAGCTTTACCAACATTAAAGTTCCGCTTTAAATTTGTCCGATGTTAATCTGACCAATTAATTCATAGACATATGGCAATATATCTGTTTTTCTCGGCGAACGTCTGGCCAGGACGATGGTGGTCTATGACGGAGAGCAGGAAAATCTGCGCGATATGGACGGGTATTGCAATTTCCGCAACCTCCAATAGTTTGCTATTTGCAATAACGGAGGAGTTTAACACTCAATAATAGTGCTGTCGGCGGCGTATGTGTTGGTATTATGAACGGAAATCGCTAACTTTGCCCGTAGAAATTAAAACTTAAGACTATGCCAAGCAACGACAATTCCCAGCAACTAAAGATTACCGTGCCCCAGGAAGTGGAGGACGGTGTTTATTCTAACCTGGCCGTGATAACCCACTCTTCGGCCGAGTTTGTATTGGATTTCATCAGAGTATTGCCCAACGGTGGCAGTCCGAAGGTGAGGTCTCGGATTGTGATGGCGCCCGAGCACGCCAAGCGCCTTTTGTATGCGCTGACCGACAATGTGCAGAAGTATGAGCAGGCTAACGGAGTGATTGACCTCCACCAAGGCAACGCTGCTCCCCCGTTCCGCGGCCCGAAGGGAGAGGCCTAAGATGCGGTGGAAGTCGCCCGAGGGCGCAGGCGCTCGCTCTGTGTTCGTGCCCTGTGTTGATTGAGAGTTACCGGTCTTGTTCTGTATACTTAATTTAATGACATAATAAGGGCGCTTTATTATATATGTATGCGCGTACATTATATTATTATATATACTCCCGATAATATCTTGTGCGCATGACGGCGTGAAGTCGAAGATTTTATTAGGCATAATATGCGTACTCACTACGATACGCATATTATGCCTATTTTGATTGGACTGTAGCTTTCCTTCATCGCAATAATTGGCGTAATGGGTTCTTAATGCCAAGGCTAATGCGGTTATTGCCCGCGACGTTTAAGTCGATTTTGCCAGAAAGGGGCGTTAAATGAGCTTTGCAATGTTAATTAAATATAATTTTACGTGTTTTTGATAGAATTGTTCTTGTGAGGGGAAAATAAAACGTCCTGAAAACGTGGTAATTCGCAGAAATGTAGTAATTTTGCAGTCCAAAATGGCATGGTGTGCCCATATTATGGGTGCCGTATGGTCGTAAAGATGCGCGTAGTGCGCACACTGAATTTGCAAAAACATAAATATAAATAATTAAAAACAAGAACAATGCCTACAATTCAACAGTTGGTTAGAAAAGGCAGGGCAACATTGGAAGACAAGTCGAAGTCTCCCGCGCTGGACTCTTGTCCGCAGCGCCGTGGAGTGTGCGTACGTGTCTACACCACCACGCCTAAGAAGCCTAATTCCGCCATGCGCAAAGTGGCGCGTGTGCGTTTGACAAATTCTAAGGAGGTGAACTCCTATATCCCTGGCGAGGGCCACAACCTGCAGGAGCACAGCATCGTGATGGTGCGCGGCGGCAGGGTTAAAGACCTCCCTGGTGTGCGTTATCACATTGTGCGCGGCACATTGGACACCGCTGGCGTGGCCGACCGCACACAGCGCCGCTCCAAATACGGCGCCAAGAGGCCTAAAGCAGCAAAGAAGTAATTAATCCTAAGGTTTGGAACAGCGGAAAGGTTGAGTAAAGCGCAAGTGAGCGCCTGAAGACACTGAAGCACAGCCGAAACCGAAAACAAAACAAAGATGAGAAAAGCTAAACCAAAGAAGAGAGTGATCCTGCCCGACTCAGTGTTTAATGAGCAGAGGGTTACTAAATTCGTCAACCACTTGATGTATGACGGAAAGAAGAGTATCGCCTACGAGATCTTCTATAAGGCGCTGGACATCGTGAAAGAAAAGATGGCCAACGAGGAAAAGAGCGCACTGGATATCTGGAAAGAGGCCCTAAGCAAGGTTACACCCCAAGTGGAGGTGAAAAGTCGCCGTATCGGTGGCGCCACATTCCAAGTGCCTATGGAGATTCGCCCCGACAGAAAAGAATCCATCTCGATGAAGAATATCATCAACTTTGCCCGCAAGCGTAGCGGCAAAAGCATGGCCGACAAATTGGCTGCCGAGATTATGGATGCTTATAATGAGCAGGGTGGTGCATTCAAACGCAAGGAAGACCTCCACCGTATGGCCGAGGCTAACCGCGCATTCGCACATTTCAGATTCTAAACATTATTAATCGAAGAAAGGACACCATTATTTATGGCACAAGCTGATTTGCATCTGACCCGTAACATCGGTATCGTAGCTCACATCGATGCCGGTAAGACCACAACCTCTGAGCGTATCCTTTATTACACCGGTAAAACCCATAAGATTGGCGAAGTACACGACGGTGCCGCCACTATGGACTGGATGGAGCAGGAGCAGGAGCGCGGTATCACTATCACCTCCGCCGCCACTACCACCTACTGGAAATGGAACGCTAATACCTATAAAATCAACCTTATCGATACCCCGGGACACGTGGACTTCACCGCTGAGGTGGAGCGCTCACTCCGCGTGCTGGACGGCGCTGTGGCCACCTACGCTGCCGTGGGCGGTGTGGAGCCCCAGAGCGAGACCGTTTGGCGCCAAGCCGACAAGTATAACGTGCCCCGTATTGGCTACGTCAATAAGATGGACCGCTCCGGCGCCGACTTCTTCGACGTGATGAGCCAAATGAAAGAAATCCTCGGTGCAAGACCGGTGGCCGTAAATATCCCTATCGGTGCAGAGGAGAGCTTCAAGGGCGTTATCGACCTTATCCGTATGAAAGCCATCCTTTGGCATGACGAGACCCTCGGCGCCGATTATGAGGTAGACGAGATTCCCGCAGAGCTGAAGGATCAAGCCGAAGAGTATCGCAATATCCTGTTGGAGACGGCTGCCGAGTTTGACGATGCCTTGATGGAGAAATTCTTTGAGGATCCCAGCTCCGTTACCGAGGACGAGATTATCGCGGCTATCCGCAAGGGCACTCTCTCGCTCGACATCACCCCGATGTGCTGCGGCTCCTCCTTTAAAAACAAGGGCGTGCAGACCCTCCTCGACTACGTCTGCGCTTTCTTGCCCTCACCTCTGGACACCGCCAACGTGGTGGGCACAAATCCCTCCACCGGCGAGGAAGAAGACCGCAAGCCCGATGAGAAAGACCACACGGCTGCTTTGGCATTTAAGATTGCCACTGACCCCTATGTGGGCCGCCTCACCTATGTGCGCGTTTATTCCGGTAAGCTCGTTGCCGGTTCCTATACTTACAACTCCCGTTCCGGCCGCAAGGAGAGAATCTCTCGTATGTTCCAGATGAACAGCCACGAGCAGCTCCCTGTAGAAGAAATTTCTGCCGGCGACATCGGCGCTGTAATCGGTTTGAAGGATATTCGCACCGGTGATACCCTGTGCGACGAGGAAGCTCCCATCGTACTGGAGTCCATGGATTTCCCCGATCCCGTGATTGGTATCGCTGTGGAGCCCAAGACCCAGAAAGATATGGATCGCCTCTCCCTCGGTCTGTCCAAGTTGGCAGAGGAAGACCCCACATTCACTGTTCGCACCGATGAGCAGAGCGGCCAGACCATTATCTCCGGTATGGGTGAGCTCCACCTCGACATTATCCTCGACCGTCTGAAGCGCGAGTTCAAGGTAGAGTGCAACCAGGGCAAGCCGCAGGTGAACTATAAGGAAGCTATCACCGAGACCGTGAACCTCCGCGAGGTGTATAAGAAGCAGTCTGGTGGTCGTGGTAAGTTTGCCGACATCATCGTCAATGTTGGTCCTGTGGATGAGGACTACAAGGAGGGTGGCCTGCAGTTTATCAATAAGGTTACCGGCGGTAACATCCCCAAGGAGTTTATCCCGTCTGTGCAGAAGGGCTTTGAAAACGCTATGAAGAGCGGTGTGCTCGGCGGCTACCCCATGGACAGCCTCAAAGTGGAGCTCCTCGATGGTTCTTTCCACCCTGTGGACTCCGACCAGCTCTCATTCGAGATTTGTGCCCTGCAAGCATACAAGAACGCCTGCGCTAAGGCCAAGCCCGTGCTGCTCGAGCCCATTATGAAGCTGGAGGTAATCACTCCGGAGGAGAGCATGGGCGATGTGATTGGCGACCTCAACAAGCGTCGCGGTCAAGTAGAGGGTATGGACACCAACCGCTCCGGCGCCCGCGTGATCAAGGCCTATGTGCCCCTGGCAGAGATGTTCGGCTACGTTACCGCTCTGCGTACCATCACTTCCGGTCGCGCTACTTCCTCTATGGAATATCATCACCACGCTCCTGTTTCTTCCAGCATTGCCCGTCAGGTATTGGAGGAGAACAACGGCAGGGTAGACCTCGTGAAATAGTAAATTCATAACCCATCCCGAAGATGCGCTCCCGCTCTTAACGAATGACTCTTACGGGTAGGAGCCATCTTCCAAAAGTAACAAATCAAAATAATGAGTCAGAAAATCAGAATCAAACTGAAGTCTTACGACCACTCTCTGGTAGAAAAAAGCGCAGAGAAGATCGTGAAGGCTGTCAAGGCAACGGGCGCTGTGGTGAGTGGCCCTATCCCATTGCCTACTCGCAAGCGTATCATCACTGTAAACCGCTCCACGTTTGTAAACAAGAAGAGCCGTGAGCAGTTTCAGCTGTCTTCCTATAAGAGGCTGATTGATATCTACAGCAGCACCGCCAAGACCGTGGACGCCCTGATGAAGCTGGAGCTCCCCTGCGGCGTTGAGGTGGAAATCAAGGTGTAGCGCATTAATTCAAGCAATCATTAACAATCAATAGTTAGCTTAATTTTAACTGAAATGCCAGGATTAATTGGAAAGAAAATCGGAATGACTTCCGTTTTCAGTGCCGAGGGCAAAAATGTGCCATGCACTGTTATCGAATGCGGTCCTTGCGTAGTTACTCAGGTAAAAAGTGTAGAGAAGGACGGCTATGAGGCTGTTCAGCTCGGCTTTCAGGAGGCAAAGGAGAAGAATACCACCAAGCCCCTGAAAGGACACTTTGATAAAGCCGGAACTACTCCCAAGCGACACTTGGCCGAGTTCAAGGGGTTTGAACAACCTCTAAATTTAGGCGACACTGTGACCGTTGATATCTTCCAGGACACAAAGTATGTGGACGTGGTGGGTATCTCCAAGGGTCATGGTTTCCAAGGTGTGGTAAAGCGTCACGGCTTCGGCGGTGTAGGCCAGACCACCCACGGCCAGGACGACCGCGCACGTAAGCCGGGTTCTATCGGCGCCTGCTCCTACCCTGCCAAGGTGTTCAAGGGTATGCGAATGGGCGGCCAAATGGGTAACGACCGCGTTACCACACAGAACCTTCGCGTTCTTAAGGTAATACCGGAGAAGAACCTCTTGATCATCAAGGGCTCTGTGGCCGGTTGTAAAGGTTCAATCTTATTAATTAAAGAGTAATGGAAGTTAGCGTTTTAACTAAGAATGGTCAGGATACCGGCAAGAAGGTAACCCTTAGCGATTCAATCTTTGCTATTGAACCTAACGACCACGCAATTTATTTGGATGTTAAGCAGTATATGGCCGCTCAGCGCCAAGGCACTGCTAAGACCAAGGAAAGAAGCGAGATGAGCGGTTCCACCCGCAAGCTCGGACGCCAGAAAGGTGGCGGCGGCGCACGTCGCGGCGACATCAATTCGCCCCTGTTGAAGGGCGGCGCTCGCGTGTTTGGCCCACAGCCCCGTGATTATAGTTTCAAGCTCAACAAGAAGGTGAAGCAGTTGGCCCGCAAGTCGGCTCTGACCTACAAGGCCAAGGAAAACGCCATTGTTGTGGTGGAAGACTTTACTTTCGACACACCCAAGACCAAGGATTTCATCACTTTCACCCAAGACCTCAAGGTGGACGGCAAGAAAGTGCTCGTGGCTCTCTCTGGTGTGGATAAGAATGTGTATCTGTCAGCACGTAACCTGAAAAACGCAAAGATAGCTACCGCCACCCAGCTCAATACTTACGGTATTTTGGACGCTGGTGTGTTGGTACTGACTGAAAGCGCTGTAAAGGACATCGATGCTGTCCTCAACAAATAAACTGAAGACAATATGGCATACATAGTAAAACCTCTGGTCACCGAGAAGATGACTACGATAACTGAAAAGCAAAATAATGTTTTCGGTTTTATTGTAAGGCCCGAAGCCAACAAGCTCCAGATTAAGAGCGAGGTGGAAGCCCGCTACAATGTGAATGTTAAATCCGTTAGCACAATGAATTATGCCGGCAAAAATAAATCACGTTATACGCGTTCCGGCTTAATCAAGGGTCGCTCCAATGCCTTCAAGAAGGCTCTGGTTACCCTTAGCGACGGCGAGACGATAGATTTCTACAGTAATATTTAATAAAATGGCAGTACGGAAATTTAGACCTACTACACCGGGTCAGAGACATAAGATTATTGGTACCTTTGAGGAGATTACTGCGTCGGTACCAGAGAAATCTCTTGTTTATGGCAAGCGTGCCACCGGCGGCAGAAACAACGACGGACGTCGTTCGATGCGCTATCTGGGTGGCGGCCACAAGAGAAAGTTCCGTTTCGTTGATTTCAAGCGTGAGAAAGATGGTATCCCTGCTACAGTGAAGACCATCGAATACGATCCTAACCGCTCGGCACGCATTGCCCTGCTCTATTATGCAGATGGCGAGAAGCGTTATATCATCGCCCCCAATGGATTGAAGGTGGGCACTGTGGTGATGTCCGGCGCTCAGGCAGCTCCGGAGGTGGGCAATGCCCTTCCTCTTCAGAACATTCCTGTGGGTACTGTGATACATAATATCGAGCTCCGCCCGGGTCAGGGTGCTTTGCTCGCTCGCTCTGCTGGCAATTTCGCACAGCTCACCTCCAGGGAAGAGCGCTATTGTGTAGTCAAACTCCCCTCGGGCGAAACTCGCAAGATTCTTAGCACCTGCAAGGCCACTGTGGGTAGCGTGGGCAATTCTGATCACGCCCTCGAGAGCTCCGGCAAGGCCGGTCGTTCGCGTTGGCTGGGTCGTCGTCCCCACAACCGTGGTGTTGTTATGAACCCCCACGATCACCCGATGGGTGGTGGTGAAGGCCGTCAGAGCGGTGGTCATCCACGTTCGCGTACCGGTCTTTACGCTAAGGGCCTCAAGACGCGTGCTCCCAAGAAGCAGTCGAATAAGTATATCATTGAAAGAAGCAATAAAAAGTAAAGCAATCAAGTTATGAGTCGTTCACTTAAAAAAGGTCCCTATATCGCCGTGTCTTTGGAGAAGAAGGTGCTCGCCATGAATGAGAGTGGCAAGAAGTCTGTCATCAAGACCTGGGCAAGGGCGTCAATGATATCTCCAGACTTTGTGGGACATACGATTGCAGTCCACAATGGAAACAAGTTTATCCCTGTCTATGTTACTGAGAACATGGTGGGCCATAAGTTGGGCGAGTTTGCCCCAACTCGCAGGTTTGGCGGTCATGCAGGCAACAAGAAATAGGTGTTTTAACTACTGAAAATAAAAGAATAATATAATGGGAGCAAGAAAAAGAAATGCGGCTAAAGCCCGCAAGGAAGCCCGCAAGGTGCAATATTTTGCCAGTTTGCGGAATATTCCCTCTTCCCCCCGCAAGATGCGCTATGTGGTGGATCTGATACGTGGAATGGAAGTGGGACGTGCTCTTGGTACTCTTAGATTTTCGCAGAAGGCTGCCTCCATTCCTGTTGAGAAGTTGCTGCGTTCTGCTATATCTAACTGGGAGCAGAAGAATGATAGAAAAGCCGAGGCTGGCGAATTGTATATCAGCCAGGCTTATGTAGATGAAGGTGTAACCTTAAAGCGCATGAGACCTGCACCTCAAGGACGAGGCTACAGAATCCGCAAGCGTTCGAATCATGTTACGCTGTATGTAGATTCTAAAAACGATTAACTATGGGACAAAAAATTAATCCGATAAGCAATCGCCTGGGTATCATCCGCGGCTGGGATTCAAACTGGTATGGCGGCAAAAACTTTGGCGATACCATCCTTGAGGACAGCAAAATTCGCAAATACCTCGAGACTCGTTTGGCCAAGGCCAGCGTGTCGAAGATTGTGATTGAGCGCACCCTTAAGTTTATCACTATTACTGTTTGCTCTTCCCACCCTGGTGTGATTATCGGCAAGGGAGGCCAGGAAGTGGATAAGCTGAAAGAAGAGCTCAAGAAGATCACTGACAAGGATGTTCAGATCAATATCTTCGAAGTGAGAAGGCCCGACCTCGATGCCGTTATTGTTGGTAAGAGCATCGCTCGCCAGATTGAAGGCATGGTGGCATATCGTCGCGCCATTAAGATGGCTATCGCCAATGCTATGAGGGCTGGTGCCGAAGGTATCAAGATTCAAATTTCCGGCCGATTGAATGGTGCTGAGATGTCAAGAAAGGAAATGTTTAAGGAAGGCCGTACGCCCCTCCACACTTTCCGTGCCGACATCGACTATTGCCAGACAGAGGCTCTGACCAAGGTTGGTCTGTTGGGTATTAAGGTATGGATTTGCCGTGGCGAAGTCTATGGCAAGAAAGACCTGGCTCCAAACTTCACCCAACCCAATGACAGGGGCGGTCGTCCCGGCTTTGGTGGCGGCCGTCGTGGAGGTGGTGACAGACCAAATCGTCGTCGCAGAAATGCTAACCGCTAAAATGATTTGTTATGTTACAACCTAAAAGAACCAAATATAGAAGGCCTCAAAAAGGCCGCAGCAAGGGTAATGCCCAGCGTGGCAACCAGCTTGCTTTTGGAAGTTTCGGTATCAAAAGCCTTGAGACAGAGTGGCTCAATAGCCGCCAGATCGAGGCAGCCCGTGTAGCCGTAACGCGCTATATGCAGCGTCAGGGTCAGGTATGGATTCGTATCTTCCCCGACAAACCCATCACCAAGAAGCCTGCCGATGTCCGCATGGGTAAAGGTAAGGGTGATCCCGTAGGCTTCGTATGCCCGGTTACCCCCGGTCGTATCCTCTTTGAGGTAGAAGGTGTTCCCTATGATGTAGCCAAGGAAGCTCTGCGCCTTGCAGCCCAGAAGCTCCCTATCATCACTAAGTTTATTGTAAGACGTGATTACGAAGAAAAGGCCTGATTATGAAAAATGCAGAAATTAGGGAAATCCCTACAAAGGAATTGGCCGAGAGGCTGGAGACAGAGGTAAACAACTATACGCAAACGTTGTTAAACCATGCCATCTCTCCTGTAGCAGACTCTTCCAAGATTAAGGCCATGCGTCGTGATATCGCCCGCATTAAGACCGAGCTTCGTCACAGAGAGCTCAGCAACTAAAATTTGTTTCCTATGGAAGAAAGAAATTTAAGAAAGACACGTCAGGGTGTTGTCGTAAGCAATAAGATGGATAAGACCGTTGTTGTGGCTGCGCGTTTCAAGGAGAAACACCCTATTTATGGTAAGTTCGTCTCCAAAACCAAGAAGTATCACGCTCACGATGAGAACAACGAATGCAATCCGGGCGACACCGTGTTGCTGATGGAGACTCGTCCTTTGAGCGCTACCAAGAGGTGGAGAGTAGTTAAAATCGTAGAAAGAGCCAAGTAACTATGATACAAGCTGAATCCAGATTAAACATTGCAGACAATAGCGGTGCTCGTGAATGCCTGTGCATCCGTGTGCTGGGTGGCACCAAGCGTCGTTATGCCTCTGTTGGCGATGTCATTGTCGTCGCTGTAAAAAATGTTATCCCTTCCAGTGATATTAAGAAGGGCACAGTATCCAAGGCGCTAATCGTAAGGACAAAGAAAGAAATCCGTCGTCCCGACGGCTCTTACATCCGTTTCGATGATAATGCATGCGTTTTGCTTACTAATGCGAACGAGTTGAGAGGAAGCCGTATTTTCGGTCCCGTAGCCAGAGAGCTGCGCGCCGTGAATATGAAGGTTGTGTCTCTGGCTCCTGAAGTTCTTTAATATTAAAAGAATTAATCAAATGAGTAAGTTACACATAAAGAAAGGCGACATGGTCTATGTCAATGCCGGTAAGGGCAAAGGTCTGAAGGGCAAAGTCCTCAAGGTGTTGGTAGACGAGCAGCGCGCCATTGTGGAGGGTATCAATATGGTATCCAAGAGCCAAAAGCCCAGTGCTAAAAACCCGCAGGGTGGCATCATTAAGCAAGAGGCTCCTATCCACATCTCAAATTTGAATCCGGTTGATCCCAAGAGTGGCAAGCCCACCCGTATCGGCCGCAAACGTAATGCCGACGGCAAGTTAGTCCGTTATGCAAAGAAATCAGGGGAGGAGATTAAGTAATGGCAAATACAGCACAACTCAAAAAAGACTATGTCGAGCGCATAGCTCCGGCATTGATGAAGAAGTTCAACTATTCTTCCCCGATGCAGATTCCTGCTCTGAAGAAGATTGTTGTGAACCAAGGTCTTGGCGCAGCCACTGATGATAAGAAGATTATCGAGGTGGGAATTGCCGAGCTCACGGCCATAACTGGCCAGAAGGCTGTGGCAACAGTGTCCAAGAAAGACGTGGCAAACTTCAAGCTCCGTAAAAAAATGCCCATCGGCGTGAGAGTTACTCTTCGCCGCGAGAGAATGTATGAGTTTTTGGAGAAATTAATTCGTATCGCTCTGCCTCGTATCCGCGACTTCAAGGGTATCGGCGGCAATTTTGATGGCCGTGGTAATTATACGCTCGGTATCGAAGAGCAAATTATCTTCCCCGAAATCAACATCGATGCTGTAGATCGCATCCAGGGCATGAATATCACTTTTGTTACCAGCGCTAAAACCGACGAGGAGGGCTTTGCTCTGCTCAGCGAGTTTGGCCTCCCATTCAAAAACGCTAAAAACTAATCGCAATGGCTAAAGAATCAATGAAAGCACGCGAGGTTAAGCGTGCCAGAATGGTTGCCAAGTATGCAAAGAAGCGTGCTGCGCTCAAGGAGATTGTAAATAAGTCTTCCGACCCCATAGAGGCTTACGAAGCCGCACGTAAATTGCAGGAAATTCCGCGCAACGCCAATCCTATCCGCCTCCACAACCGCTGCAAGCTCACCGGTCGTCCCAAGGGTTATCTCCGTCAGTTTGGTCTTTCTCGTATTCAATTCCGCGAGATGGCTTCTGCCGGTTTGATTCCGGGTATTAAGAAGGCCAGCTGGTAATCCATCAACAAAGAAAAGACATTTAATATTGTCGGGTTATCCCGATCAATTAAACATCCAATTTTATGACAGATCCAATAGCAGATTATTTGACGCGACTCCGCAATGCCATCCACGCCAAGCATAGGGTGGTAGAGGTGCCGGCGTCAAACCTCAAGAAGGACATCACTAAGATCCTTTTTGAGAAAGGCTACATCCTCAACTTCAAGTTTGAAGAGGATGGTAAGCAAGGCGTGATAAAGATTGCGCTTAAATATGATGCGGCTGGCAAAACGAATGCCATCAAGTCGCTTCAGAGAGTGTCCACCCCTGGCCTTCGCCAATACACTGGCTACAAGGATATGCCCAGGGTAATTAATGGTTTGGGTATTGCCATCATCTCTACGTCTAAAGGTGTGATGACAGACAAAGAGGCTTCGCAACTGAAAATTGGCGGCGAGGTGCTCTGCTACGTTTATTAATATTAGGAGGAACACGTATGTCAAGAATAGGTAAATTGCCGATTAACATTCCTTCAGGTGTAACAGTAAGCATCAAGGATAATGTAGTGTCCGTGAAAGGACCGAAGGGTGAGTTAAGCCAGTATGTGCATCCTTCAATTATTGTTAAGAATGAAAACGGACATCTCACATTTGAGATGGACGAGAAGAACGACTCTGTCAGCGCTAAGCAGATGCACGCTTTCCACGGCTTGTATCGCGCTTTGGTGAACAATATGGTTGTGGGTGTATCCCAGGGCTATAAAAAAGAAATGGAGCTCGTAGGCGTTGGTTACCGTGTTTCCAACGAGGGTCAAGTAATTGAATTCTCGCTCGGATACACACACCCGATTTACATGCAGCTCCCAAAGGAGATTTCAATCGTTACCAAATCTGAGAGAAACAAGCGCCCGTATATATCTTTGGAGTCGTGCGACAAGCAACTTCTGGGTATGGTGTGCGCCAAGATTCGCTCTTTCCGCAAGCCTGAGCCTTATAAGGGTAAGGGTATCCTGTATGTAGGCGAAGTTATTCGCCGTAAGTCCGGCAAGACAGCGGCTGCTAAATAACCTCTAAAACTCTAAGTATTATGACAAAGAATAAAGATAGTAGAAGGGTTAGGATTAAATATCGCGTACGCAATAAATTGTCCGGCACTGCCAGCAGACCGCGTCTGTGCGTTTTCCGCAGTAACAAGCAGATTTACGCTCAAGTAATCAACGATGATAAAGGCGTTACTTTGGTGGCAGCCTCGTCATTAGGTATGGAAAAGATGCCAAAGAGCAATCAGGCAGCCCAGGTGGGTGAGAAGATTGCAAAATTGGCTATCGAGGCAGGCATCAGCGAGGTTGTTTTTGACCGCAACGGATATCTCTATCACGGTCGTGTTCAGGAAGTGGCTAACGGTGCCCGCAAAGGCGGACTTAAATTTTAATTGATATGGCTAATAAAGTTAATATAAACTCCACAGACGAACTGACAGAGAAATTGGTTGCTCTTAACCGTGTAACCAAGGTTACCAAGGGTGGTCGTACGTTCACGTTTGCTGCCATTGTAGTGGTGGGCGACGGCAAGGGCGTTATCGGCTATGGCTTGGGCAAGGCCGGTGAAGTTTCCGCCGCTATCCAGAAAGGTGGCGAAGCTGCTAAGAAGAACCTCATTCGCGTGCCTGTAATCAAGGGTACTATCCCTCATGAGCAGACCGCAAAATTTGGTGGAGCCAGGGTCTTGATTCGTCCCGCAGCTCCTGGTACTGGAGTGGTGGCCGGTGGCGCTATGCGTGCTGTATTTGAGAGCGTGGGTGTAACAGATGTGTTGGCAAAGTCGAAAGGCTCTTCCAACCCCCACAATCTTGTAAAGGCTACCATTGCAGCTCTCGCGGAATTGCGCGATGCCAATACCATTGCCCAGACTCGTAATATCAGTCTTGAAAAAGTTTTTAACGGATAAGTGAGATATGGCAACTATTAAGATTAAACAAATTAAGAGCCGTATTGGCGCTCCTATAGACCAAAGAAGGACTCTCGATGCCCTTGGTCTGAAGAAGATGAATGCCGTGGTGGCACACGAGGATAATGCTTCTGTGCGTGGCATGGTTAAGAAGGTTCATCATTTGGTTACCATTGTTGAAGATTAAAATTTATCACAATGAATTTGCATAATTTGAAACCCGCTGAGGGTTCCACTCATTCCCGCAGGAGAATTGGTCGTGGACCGGGCTCCGGCTTGGGTGGCACATCCACTCGCGGTCATAAGGGCGCTAAGGCCCGTTCCGGTTATAAGAAGAAGATCGGCTTTGAAGGCGGTCAGATGCCTCTGCAGCGTCGTGTGCCTAAGTCTGGATTTAAGAATATCAACCGCGTTGAATACAAAGCTATCAACTTGGGCGTCATCCAGGCTTTAGCAACTGACAAGAATCTGGAGACAGTTAGCGTGGCAGATTTCGTGAAAGCCGGCTACGTATCAGAACATCAGCTTGTAAAGGTGCTGGGTAATGGCCAGCTCACCAGCAAGATTAATGTAGAAGCAAATGCGTTCTCAAAATCTGCTGAAGAAGCAATAAAGGCTCTCGGAGGCAACGCCGTTAAAATCTAAACGATGAAAAAGTTCATTGAGACATTAAAGAATATATGGCATATAGAAGACTTAAGAAATCGTCTTCTTATAACAATCTTGTTTATCGCCATATATCGATTCGGCTCATTCGTCGTCCTGCCTGGCATTGATCCCGAGCAGCTCACAAGGCTCTCGGATCAAACCAAGGAAGGATTGATGTCTCTGCTGGATATGTTCTCAGGTGGTGCTTTCTCAAACGCTTCCATCTTTGCATTGGGTATCATGCCATACATCTCTGCTTCGATTGTGATGCAGCTGTTGGCAGTGGCAGTGCCCTATTTCCAAAAGATGCAGCGTGAGGGAGAGAGCGGCCGTCGCAAGATTAATCAATACACTCGCTATCTGACTATAGCAATCTTGTTGTTCCAGGCACCGATGTATTTGATTAATCTTCAGACACAGGCTGCTTCTGCCATCAATCCTGTACTGCCTTGGGGTATGTTCTTGCTCACATCTACTGTGATTTTGGCTGCCGGCAGTATGTTCATCCTTTGGCTTGGCGAGCGTATTACGGATAAGGGTGTGGGCAATGGTGTGTCTATGATAATCATGATTGGTATCATAGCCCGTTTGCCTCAGGCAATTGGACAAGAATTTGTAACTGCTCTTACCTCTCCGGGTGCCGGCGGTTTGGTGAAATTCCTCTTTGAGATTCTTGCGCTGATTGTGGTGATTGGTGCAGCTGTGCTATTGGTGCAGGCCGTGAGAAAAGTGCCTGTACAATACGCTAAGCGTGTGCAAGGCGGCCAGCAGGTCGGCGGAGCGCGCCAATACATACCCATCAAACTGTTTGCTGCCAACGTGATGCCTATCATCTTTGCTCAGGCATTGATGTTTATCCCAGTGGCATTGGTAAACGGCGGAAGTGAGCCGAGCCCGATTGTACGCAGTTTGCTGGATATGAACAGTCTGCTCTATAACGTGATATTCGTCATCCTTATTATTGCGTTCACATACTTCTATACGGCCATCACGCTCAATCCTGTGCAGATGTCTGAGGAGCTGAAGCGCAATAATGGCTTTATCCCAGGAATCAAACCCGGCAAAGACACAGCAGACTTTTTGGATAATGTGATGTCTTATATCACGTTGCCCGGCTCGTTGTTTATTGCCTTGATAGCTATCCTGCCTGCGTTTGCGCGTTTCTTCGACATCAACCAAGGCTTTGCCCAGTTCTTCGGCGGTACATCGTTGTTGATTCTGGTGGGCGTGGTGTTGGATACTCTTCAGCAGATTGAAAGCCACCTGCTGGTAAGACATTATGACGGACTTCTCAGTTCCGGACGCACACGCTCACGTGGAGTAAGTGCATACTAACATGATTTATTTAAAGACAGAAGACGAAATAGAACTCCTGCGTGAGGCTAATCTCCTTGTGGGTAAAACCCTTGGCGAGATAGCGCGCATGATCAAGCCGGGTGTGACCACCCGTCAGATTGACACGCTGGCCGACACGTTTATCCGCGACAATGGTGCCATACCCACTTTCAAGGGCTTTCCCAGTCCTGATGGTGTGCCCTTTCCGGGCGCGGTATGCACCTCTGTCAACGATCAGGTGGTTCACGGCATTGCCTCTGACATCCCCCTTAAGGACGGTGACATCGTATCTGTGGATTGCGGCACGTTGCTCAACGGTTTTAATGGTGATTCTTGCTACACATTCTGTGTGGGCGAGGTAAGCGATGAGGTGAAGCAATTGCTGAAAACTACGAAGGAGAGTCTGTATTTGGGCATTGAGGCCGCAATCCCCGGTCATAGACTTGGTGATATAGGCTATGCTGTTCAGCATCATTGTGAAAGCCATGGTTATGGTGTGGTGCGTGAGCTGTGCGGACACGGCATAGGTCGTGAGATGCACGAAGACCCAATGGTGCCCAATTATGGGCATCGTGGAAATGGCATGATGATTAAAAACGGGTTGTGCATAGCCATCGAACCGATGATTACTATGGGTAGCCGCGAGATAGCTATCATGCCCGATGGGTGGACAATTGTTACACGCGATGGTAAGCCCGCAGCTCATTTTGAGCATACTATTGCCATTCATCACGGTAAGCCCGATATTATGTCGTCTTTTGCCGAAGTAGAAGAAGTAGAAGGTAAGTTATATTAGTATCGTATATGTCTAAAGAATCTGCAATAGAACTTGACGGCGTTGTTCTTGAGGCCCTTTCAAACGCCATGTTCCGTGTGGAACTGGAAAACGGCCATCAGATTACCGCCCACCTCTCCGGCAAGATGCGTTTGCATTATATCCGCATCCTTCCGGGCGACAAAGTAAAGCTCGAGATGAGTCCCTACGACTTGTCGATGGGCAGAATAGTATTCCGCTACAAAAGCTCTGAGTAATATTCCGAAATAAAAAAACACACAATATGAAGACAAGAGTATCTATCAAGAAACGCACGCCCGATTGTAAGATTGTTCGTCGCAAGGGGCGTCTGTATGTTATTAACAAGAAGAACCCTAAGTTTAAGATGCGTCAGGGTTAATCATTAAAACAACACAATAAGATATATGGCAATAAGAATTGTTGGTGTAGATTTGCCTCAGAACAAGCGAGGTGAAATCGCCTTGACCTACATCTATGGTGTGGGTCGCAGTCGCTCAAACAAAATTCTTGAGATGGCTGGTGTTGACCGCAATATCAAGGTTCAGGATTGGACAGATGATCAGACGGCCAAGATTCGCGAGGTAATCGGAGCAAACTTTAAGGTGGAGGGCGACCTCCGTTCCGAGACCCAGATGAATATCAAGCGCCTGATGGACATCGGTTGCTATCGTGGCGTGAGGCATCGTAACGGTTTGCCCGTGCGCGGACAAAGCACAAAAAATAATGCCCGCACCCGTAAAGGCAAGAAAAAGACTGTTGCTAACAAGAAAAAGGCTACTAAATAATTGTAATTATGGCTAAGAAAACAGTATCCGCAAAGAAAAGAGTGGTGAAGGTAACGGCCGTGGGCCAGCTTCACGTGCATAGCTCTTTCAACAACGTTATCGTCTCTCTGACAAATAGCGAGGGTGAATTGATTTCCTGGTCGTCAGCCGGCAAGATGGGCTTCCGCGGTTCCAAGAAAAACACCCCGTATGCTGCCCAGATGGCCGCGCAGGATTGCGCAAAGGTGGCCTACGACCTCGGATTGAGGAAAGTGAAAGCATACGTTAAGGGCCCCGGTCAAGGCCGTGAGTCTGCTATACGTACCGTGCATGGCGCCGGTATCGAAGTAACGGAGATTGTAGACGTTACTCCGCTGCCCCACAATGGCTGCCGTCCTCCCAAGAGAAGAAGGGTCTAAACATTCCCGTTATTTTTCTTCTTTACTTTCATAGTTCAACTTTTTTGAAAATCTAATCACAAATGGCTAAATATACTGGACCCAAAACACGTATCGCCCGCAAGTTTGGCGAGCCTATCTACGGACCGGACAAGACCTTTGAGCACCGCAACTTCCCTCCTGGCCAGCATGGTCATGACCGCAGGCGCAAGACGTCGGAGTATGGCACTATGCTTGCCGAGAAGCAGAAGGCTAAATATACTTATGGAGTGCTGGAGCGCCAGTTCCGCAACCTCTTTGAGAAAGCCTCGCGTTCCAGCGGCGTTACCGGTGAAGCTCTGTTGCAGGGCTTGGAGGCGCGTTTGGACAATGTGGTCTTCCGTTTGGGCATCGCTCCCACTCGCGCGGCAGCTCGCCAGCTGGTAAACCACAAGCATATCGTGGTAGACGGCAAGGTGGTGAACATCCCCTCCTATTCCGTCAAGCCCGGACAGATTGTGGGCGTGCGCGAAAATTCCAAATCTCTGGAGGTAATCGCTGATGCCCTTGCCGGTTTCAACCACAGCAAATATCCTTGGCTGGAATGGGACGAGAGCCTCAAGAGCGGCAAGTTCCTCCACCTCCCCGAGCGTGCTGACATCCCTGAAAACATCAAGGAGCAGCTCATCGTAGAATTGTACTCTAAATAATAATCTTATTATGGCGATATTAGCATTTCAAAAACCTGATAAAGTCGTAATGTTGGAGTCGTCTCCCACGGTCGGCAAATTCGAGTTCCGTCCCTTGGAGCCCGGTTTTGGCACTACCATCGGAAACGCTCTGCGCCGCATCCTTCTCTCCTCGCTGGAGGGCTTTGCCATCAACACTATCCGCATCAATGGTGTGGAGCACGAGTTTTCCACCGTGCCCGGTGTGCTGGAGGATGTGACCAACATTATACTTAATCTGAAGCAGGTTCGCTTCAAGCAGGTTGTTAGTGAATTTGATACAGAAAAGGTCAGTATTACCGTAGAAAAGACCATAGAGTTTAAGGCCGGTGATATCGCCAAAGCACTCACAGGATTTGAAGTCCTGAATCCCGAACTGGTTATTTGTCATCTGGATCCGAAGGCCTCTATGACCATCGAGCTCTCCATCAATAAGGGGCGCGGCTATGTGCCCGCAGATGAAAACCGCCAGTTCTGCACCGAGGTCAATACTCTTCCGATTGATTCTATCTATACCCCCATTCGTAATGTAAGGTATTCCGTAGACGACTATCGTGTGGAGCAAAAGACTGACTACGAACGCCTCACCATCGAAATCACCACCGATGGTTCTATTCATCCCAAGGACGCACTCAAAGAAGCTGCGCGCATTCTCATCCAGCATTTCATGCTTTTCTCCGACGAGAAGATTACCATTGAAAATGCCGAGATTGATGATGCCGAAAACTTTGATGAGGATGTGCTCCGTATGCGCCAGCTTCTCAAACAGCCGCTCGTGGATCAGAATCTCTCTGTCCGCGCGCTCAACTGCCTGAAGGCTGCCAACGTCGAGACCATCGGCGACCTTGTAAAATACAATAAGAGCGACCTGTTGAAGTTCCGTAATTTCGGAAAGAAATCGCTCTCGGAGCTTGATGATTTGCTCCAGAGTCTGAATCTGTCGTTTGGTATGGATATCTCTAAATATAATGTCAATCAGTAATTATGAGACACAATAAGAAATTCAATCATTTGAGCCGTACTGCATCCCACAGGGCCGCTATGCTCTCAAACATGGCTGTTTCCCTGATCCAGCACAAAAGAATCACTACGACTCTGGCAAAAGCGAAAGCGCTCAAGAAATATGTAGAGCCCCTCATCACGAGGTCGAAAGACGATACCACCAACTCCCGCCGCGTGGTGTTCTCCTACCTGCAGGATAAGCAGGCTATCAAGGAACTGTTCTCCACTATCGCCGAGAAGGTGGCCAACCGCCCGGGCGGATACACCCGTATCATCAAGCTCGGAGCCCGCAAGGACGATGGCGCTCCCATGTGCTTTATCGAACTGGTGGACTTTGACGAGGCAATGGCCAAGACTCCCAAGAAAAGCCGTACTCGCCGTTCCCGTGGCTCTAAGAAGGCTGCCGCAACAGAGGCTACCGAGGCTCCAGCATCTGCAGATAACGCAGCTGCTACCGAGGCCGCTCCTGCAACTGAGGCTTCCGCTTCCGCTGATGCCGCTCCCGAAACTGATGCTCCCGCATAGGAGGCAAAATCAGAGTAATCGTTTATTTAGATTGCGAAATAATCAAAAGGTGTGCCGTTTCGGCACACCTTTTTTTTGTATCTACGATTCCCCTTTTTCCGCTTTTGGGGGAGAATGTGGCGTGCTGGCGAAAATGATCCTCGATTTCAAACACACTTTTCGCCTCCTTATCCGCAAAAACCCCGCGCAAGTTTGCGTTCACAGTGCTGTAACAATAAGTTAACAGTACTGTTTAGTT
>CAZQVW010000011.1:0-20541 GCA_964596865.1 uncultured Bacteroidaceae bacterium | reverse complement strand
TCTATCAAGCATTGGCTGAAGCCCCAGAAGGCCTCACTTTCAAAGCTATCAAAAAAGCCACCAAACTCACCGAAAAAGATTTCTTGCTCGGACTGGGTTGGCTTCTGCGCGAAGACAAACTCTATGAGACCGAAACTGGCGATGCCAAAGACCCCTATACCTATATTTTGAAATAATAAATGGGCACACATAGGGCTTTTGACCATCGTTCATTCTCACAAGAATCCACTCATAAAGAGAGCGAGCACTCATTTTCGGGTGTTCGCTCTCTTTTTCGCAATATCAACAGTCGTCACGCCCAAATAGCACACTCACATGACTGATTTTTGTACTTTCATGTCAGTAGCGCTACTTTTAAGAGCGAATTAATGCGCAAAGTGGAGCATTCATAGTTAAAAAGACAACAAAGGTGGCCCAAAAGTGAACAGGTTTTTATAACTTTGCAAGCGATTTTAACAACTGTACAAGTACACACCTACTACAATGTCGGATTCAAAATCTTCTTTTATCGTTTTCTCGGGCACATGCACCCGCTATCTCACTGAAAAAATCTGTCAGCACCTCAATATGCCGATGGGCAATCTCACCGTAACACGCTTCTCCGACGGAGAGTTTGAAGTATGTTTCAATGAGAGCGTGAGGGGACGCGATGTATTCTTGGTACAATCCACGTTTCCCAACGCAGACAACCTGATGGAGCTCCTCTTGATGATTGATGCTGCCAAACGCGCCAGCGCCCACACCATCAACGCCGTCATTCCCTACTTCGGTTGGGCACGCCAGGACAGAAAGAGCAAGCCGCGCGTCAGCATCGGCGCCAAACTGGTGGCAGACCTCCTCAGTGTGGCTGGTATCAATCGCGTAGTCACAATGGATCTCCACGCAGACCAAGAACAGGGCTTCTTTGACGTCCCGGTAGACCATCTCTACGCATCTTCAATCATGCTTCCATACATCGAAAGTCTGCATCTGCCTAATCTCTGCATCGCCACGCCCGATGTTGGCGGTAGCAAGCGCGCCAGCACCTACGCCAAGTACTTCGGTTGCCCAATGGTGCTTTGCAATAAGACACGAGTGAAGGCAAACGAAGTAGCCACCATGCAGGTTATCGGCGATGTGAAGGGCTATGATGTTGTTCTGGTGGATGATATGGTAGACACCGCCGGCTCTATCACTCAGGCCGCTAAATTGCTGAAAGATCAGGGCGCCACCTCCGTGCGCGCCGTGGCCAGCCATTGCGTGATGAGCGGTCCGGCCGTAGAAAGGATTGAAAACTCTGTGCTCACCGAGATTGTTTTCACGGACACCATTCCTTTCCAAAAGCAATGTTCAAAAGTGAAGCAACTTTCCGTGGCCGGCCTCTTTGCCGAGACCATCAAGCGCATCATCAACAACGAAAGTATCTCTTCCCAGTACTTAATCTAAAACCCTCGGATTAGAATTATTGTAAAAAGGAAAGCATAATTCTACTTCGTATTTAAGCGAACGCTAATGATTACATAATTTTCTGAGACAAATACAACCAAAAGGCTGGCACATCGCAAGAAGTGTCAGCCTAATTTTTATTGTCTGTAAAAGTATCTTATGACCTCAATCAATGTTGCTATCTTTCTCTATGGAATATTAAGAAATATTGCTGTCTGACTTTTTCTCGGGGTCGGTGCGAATAATGAGGGGGAAAAATTAGCTAATCAGCACCTATTTGACCAATAGGCGTGCATTAATTTCTCAAAGAGGTACATTGATTTGCATACCATCGTAGGCAAATCTAACATTGTCGGGCAAAAAAGAAAGGGAGTCGGCATGAAGGCCTGCCGAATGAGCCAAATGAGTGAGGAAAGCGTGGCTTGGCTTGAGGCGAGCGATGAGCTCCAGCGCCTGCGTGATATTCTGATGAGTGGGGTGAGGCTTAAAACGCAAAGCATTGACAATAAGGGTGTCAAGGCCTTGCAACATATTAAAGGTCTCATCAGGCATGGAAAGCATGTCGGTGATATAAGCGAACCGACCGATGCGAAAGCCGAGGATAGGCAGTTTGCCGTGTATCACGCGCAGCGGCATCACCTCCACACCACAGACAGTCAGCGGATTATAAGGACTGATTTCCAGCAATTCCAGTTTTGGTGCCGAGGGATACTTGCCAGGGCCAAAGCAATAAGGCAGGCGGTCGTGGAGATGGCGTATCACCTTGCTCTCACCGTAGATATGAACACTATTAAAGATACAGAACGGGCGCAGGTCATCGATACCGCCCACGTGGTCGTAATGCTCGTGGGTAACGAGGACAGCATGGATTGGGCCATAGGGCTGGCGCAACATCTGTTGGCGAAAATCCGGGCCGCAATCGATGAGGATGCGCGTAAGACCATCCACCGGCGATGCCATAATCGAGTCTTGATCCATCCTATAGCCCTTGCCAATCTGTGAGGCCACCAAAGGGGGTGGCGTACTCTCGCTCTTATCCAATTCAATCAAAACAGAAGAGCGCAAGCGGTGGTCGTGAGGGTCGGTGCTGGTGCAGACCTTGCATCTACACCCAATCAAGGGCACACCGTTGCTGGTGCCGGAACCAAGGATAGTGATTTTCATCTACGGAATAAGTAAAAAACAAGCGCTAATCTATTGGTCTGTTGTTGCGAAGTTCGTCTACGATTCTATCCGTGGCATCTCGGATGGCCTTTTCGCGAGAATCGCCAAAGACAAGCAAACCAATGATTGCCAGAAAGGGCGTAAACAATATGGCGACAAGAACCCATCCCAATTTGGAGCGCCAACGCTTCGCCGCCATTTTATATACAATAACATAGAGGTAAATATAGAGCAATAATATCACCCAAAAAGATACAGAACTAAGCATAACAAACATAATTTGCGACAATTAAAATCAAATCCAGTTTACTTCGGGACGTATGGTGATGCCAAACTTTTTCTGTACGTCATTGCAGATGGCGTCAGACAAGCGCATAATATCGTTGGCCGTAGCTCCTCCGCGATTAACCAATACCAAGGGTTGCTTTTCGTAGACGCCGGCGCGCCCAAGGGTGCGACCCTTCCATCCAGCCTGCTCAATGAGCCATGCGGCGGGAATTTTTACGGTGCAGTCTGCGTTATTACCAGTGCCCACAGAATTATTTGCGGTGCTTTCCACGTTATAATGCGGAATATTGGGGTATCGGGCCTGCAAACGGGCGAACGTTTCTTTATCTATCACGGGGTTCATAAAGAAACTGCCAGCATTGCCGATTTCGGCAGGGTCAGGCAATTTGTTTTGACGAATATTGATGATGGTATGGCGCAGAGAAAGAGCGTCCATGTCGGGACGATAAATCTCTTTCACGGCCTTATAAGAAAGATTGGGACAAAAAGTTTTGGAAAGGCGAATATAAACATGAGTTACAGCGTATTGTCCACGCCACGGACCCTTGAAATTGCTGTAACGGTAGGCAAAAGCACACTCCTTGTTGGAAAAAGCGCTCACACTGCCGTCTTTTAAGTTCACCACATCCACCTTTTCTATTACATCCTTGGCCTCCGCTCCGTAGGCACCGATATTTTGTACCGCCGCAGCGCCCACTTCTGATGGGATAAGCGACAGATTTTCCAATCCATAGAGCCCCATGTTTAGTGTATGCTCCACCAATTCGTCCCAGACTTCACCGGCGCCCACTTTCAAGGTTACTTCATCGGCGTTCTCCCCTACCCTCTCCACGCCGCGCACAGCACTGTGGAGGATGATGCCATCGAAATCTTTTGTGAATAGCAAATTATTGCCTCCACCGATATGAAAAAGCGGTTTGGTGGGGTCGCGCAAAGGTAAGAACGCCTGCAAATCTTCCACAGACGAATATTCGGCGTATTCAGCGGCCTTAACATCGAGGTGAAACGAGTTGTGCTCCAATAAAGAGTAGTCGTAGCGGATTTGTATCATATTAAGAATAGAGTAGATGGCATTTAGAATAGAGTAGATGCAGAGGTGATAGAATAGAGTGGATACTGAATAGAATAGAGCGGGCAGTGGGGTGATAGAATAGAGTAGAATGAAGATAAAAGGAGGAAAAAGATTGTTGGACGCAAGTCGCTGGTGAAAATGATATGGGACGGAAACAGGATTGAAGCTAATTTAGGGGCGCGTTTCGCGGGTTTCTAAAAATTTGAGGTACTATAATTTTGAGCTGTTCCTACCTGCCCGAATAAGCGGCCACGGATTATAACACGCTAATAATTCTCTATTTTATGCAATTGCCATGTTTGGCCGTTCTTGCGGAAATACAAACGACACGTGAAGCCAGACGACGGCGTCTCCACAGATACCATCCTCTCGCCGTCATCCGAAAGACGTTGGCCAAAATCAATGTTTGAGAACTTGTCGGCCGGAAGCACCGGTATGAGTTCGTCCTTACACGCAGAGGCTGGTATCTTCACATTCTTCACCGGTTCAGCCTCAAACTCATCATCGTTTTCGGGGTCTACACCGTCATAGATAATCGTCTCGGCAATATGCTGTACGCGAAAATCCTCACTGGCCGCAAAATTGTGATAGAAAGTGAGGAAGTCGGCGTCGGCATCTTCGTCCCACGGGTGCTCGTTGATTGAGGTGAGCATCCATTGGCCGTTCATCTTATCGAAATTATAATAACTGGCGAGACCTTTTTTCGCATCAAACCATTGCACAGTTACCTTCTTGATTTTCTCGTCTTTCTCAAGGTTAAGAGCCTGATTATTCGGGAAGAAAACGGTGTAGACCTCCTGATTATAATGCAGGCGCGAAAAATGCCAATTACGCTCCTCTATGAGTCGCGTCTTGCCGTTGGCAATCAATTTCAAGGGAAAGACAATCCTTTGCTTTTGATACTTACTACTTAGACAAAAAGCGTTTACAAAATCATAAAACACACCATCGGCAGCCTTGGGCACTTTCACCTCGGCCATCGCGGGGTCTTCCTTATCTTCAGGAACGGGCGGAATGGTGTCCATCAAACTGTCGGCCAATGAATCGGCGCTTTTGCCATCGCTGCCCTTGCCACCGCCACACGCACTAAAGAGGATTAGGGCACAGAAAAGATAGATTAGGTTTTTCATCATAGTAGTAGGACTAAGATTTAGGTAGTTGGGTGTAACTATTGGGGGAAAATGTGGAATGTCGCGGGAGAAGAAATTACATATTCTCAATTGCATTCAGCATCTTAATGGTGGCTTTGATGGCCGAATCGGTCTGGTCTGCATCAAGGCCGCGGGTGCGCAGAGATTTGCCCTTGTAATCCCACGAAATCACGGTCTGCACCAACGCATCGGTGCGTCCGCCAGGAGGAATTGTAACAAAATAATTTGTGAGGACGGGAAATTCGCGATGGAGCTTTTCCTTATAAATTTTATGGAGGCCCTTCACAAACGCGTCATACTGACCATCGCCCGTGGAAGAAGCCTCGTATTCCACCCCATCCACCTCTATCCTCAATGAAGCGAAACTGCGCAGCGAGCGAGCAGTGCTCACCATATAGCTCACGAGCTTCACCTTATTGGTATCGCCCTGATGTTTTATAACATCGTTGATGATAAACGGGAGGTCGTCCGGAGTAACGATTTCCTTGCGGTCGCCTAATTCGGTGATGCGATCAGTAACCAATTTGGTTTGCTCCGGCGTGAGTTCGAGGCCCAGTTGCGCCAAATTCTTGATAATATTGGCTTTACCGCTATTTTTGCCAAGAGCATATTCGCGCTTGCGGCCAAAACGCTCGGGATGAAGGTCGTTTTGATAGAGGTTATGCTTGTTATCGCCATCGGCGTGCACTCCCGCCACTTGCGTAAAGACGCTTTCACCCACGATAGGACTATTTGGCGGGATAGGAATGGCCGAATAGCTTTCCACCAACCTGCTAACATTGTAAAGAGCAGTCTCATCCACACCGGTATGCACGCCCAATTGGTCGTGGAGGATGGCCTGGACGCTGGCCAATGGTGCATTGCCGGCTCTTTCGCCAAGACCATTGACAGTTACGTGTACTCCCTTGCAACCACCCAACACTGCGGCCAGCACATTGCTCGAAGCCAGATCATAATCGTTATGGGCATGGAAATCAAAATGCTTGTCGGGATAGCGGCTCACCATCTTACGGATAAACCGTAACACCTGCAGGGGATTAAGGATGCCCAATGTGTCTGGAAGCAAGAAGCGATCGATATCCATATCCTTTAGGGCGTCCATCATCTGGAACACATAATCGGGAGAATCAATCATGCCGCCGCTCCAATCCTCCAAATAGACATTCACGCCAATGTCTTTGGCACGAGCGTAGTCAATAGAACCGCGAATATCGGCGAAATGCTGCTCCGGCGTCTTGCGAAGCTGATAGGTGCAATGGCGCAGGGAACCCTTGCATAGGAGATTGAGGTGGCGACACCCGCAATCACCGAGCCAATCCACCGAGCGCCCATTATCATTGAAGCCCAAGACTTCCACCTTGTCTAAACAACCGGCATTCTTTGCCCAACGGCAAATCATCGACACGGCCTCTTTCTCGCCTTCGCTGACACGGGCGGAAGCCACCTCCACCCTGTCCACTTTCACGTCCATCAATAGGGCACGAGCAATCATCAGTTTCTCATTGGGCAAGAAAGAGACGCTCTCCGTCTGCTCACCATCGCGGAGGGTGGTGTCCATTATCTCGATATACGAATTCACAATTAAGGGAAATATTTGGTGTTGAAATTCAGAAATAAAGAATGGAGATCATTAACTTTTAGACTGCGTCTTAAGCATTCAGGGTGGCGACATCAAACTTTTGCATTGACCCTTGGATATTCTGAGCTACGGTTTCAAACTATAGAATTGCAGTTACAACCATAAACACGCAAAAGGATTATTTGCCGGTGCGGGCTTCGTACTGTTCGATGAGAGGGCGGTTTTCCAAAAGGAAATCTATGTCGTCGAGGCCGTTTTCAAGGCAATATTTCTTATAACCGTTGATGGGAAAAGTTTCTGAATGACCGGTTTGGAGGTTGGTAACGGTTTGATTGGGGAGGTCTACCTTTATCTGCGCTTGAGGATCCTGCTCCACCGTTTGAAATAGCTCCTGTTGAAACTCTTTGCTCACCACCACGGGCAACACAAAGCAATTCAACAGGTTGTTTCTATGAATATCAGCGAAGGAAGACGAGATCACCACCCTCACTCCATAGCCGGAGATGGCCCAGGCAGCGTGTTCTCTGCTGGAGCCGGAGCCCCAATTCTCGCCACCTATGATTATTTCGTGGACTCCCTCGTGGGGAGCCTCGCTATATTGCGGAGCATTCATCACAAAATCCTCCACCGGTTTGCCTTCACTATCGAAACGGAGGTCGTGCATGAAAGCCTCGCCGAAAAACTTTGGGTCGCGAGTGGTATAAGCCAAATAGCGGGCGGGAATGATGAGGTCTGTATTGCAATTATCTATGCGGATAGGGATGCAGGTGCTCTGGATGATATCAAATTTCTGTTTTGCCATAATCTTAAGGGTTTAGAAATTGTTTGGCAGTGTGTTAGGAGAATGAAATCAAAGTTTGCGGGGGTCTGTAATCTTACCGGTAATGGCAGAAGCGGCCACAACCAGCGGCGAAGCCAGCACGGTGCGCGCCCCAGGGCCTTGACGCCCCACGAAATTGCGGTTGCTGGTGGAAATACACAGTTTGCCTGCGGGCACCTTATCCGGATTCATAGCCAGACACGCCGAGCACGAGGGCAGGCGCAATTCAAAGCCCGCATCATTGAGCACTTTCTCGATGCCCTCCACGGCAATCTGCTTTCTCACTGCCCACGAGCCAGGCACCAACCACGCCACCACGTTGTCAGCCTTCTTTTTGCCCTTCACCACCGAGGCAAACGCGCGGAAATCTTCGATGCGACCGTTGGTGCAAGCGCCCAAGAAGCAATAATCCACAGGATGACCCTCCAACTTCTCGCCTGGAGCGAACTGCATGTAATCCAATTGGGCCAAGAAGCCGCCCTTCTCCTTCTCTGGAATAGAATCCAGCGAAGGAATGGCCTCGCCGATGGCTATACCTGCGCCCGGATTGGTACCGTAAGTAATGCGCGGCTCAATGTCTTCGGCTTGATAAGTTACCTCCTTATCAAAGACTGCATCTGCATCGGAGTAGAGTGTCTTCCATTGCTCCACAGCCTTGTCCCAGTCATCACCTTTAGGAGCGTATTCGCGTCCTTTGAGGTAAGCGAAAGTGATGTCATCAGGAGCGATGATGCCTGCGCGACTGCCCATCTCTATTGAGAGATTGGAGAGTGTGAGCCTGCCCTCCATCGAGAGATTGCGGATTGTACTGCCAGCATACTCCACCACATAGCCCGTGGCACCGCTGGTAGTCATCTTCGCCATGATATATAGAGCGATGTCCTTGGCTGTAACGCCGGGGCGGAGCTCACCTTCGATATTGATGCGCATAGATTTTGGCTTCTGCTGAAGGATACACTGGCTGGCCAATACCTGCGCCACCTCACTTGTGCCAATACCCATAGCCAATGCGCCCACAGCACCGTGGGTACTGGTATGAGAGTCGCCACACACGATAGTCATGCCCGGCAGGGAGAGGGCTTTCTCGGGACCCACCACATGGATAATACCATTATCCGCGGACCCCATGCCAAAATATTTGATGCCAAATTCCTCACAATTTTTTTTGAGCGTATCCACCTGATTGCGGCCGGTGGGATCGAGGATGGTGAGCTGTTGGTCGGAGGGAGTATTGTGATCCGGCATAGCAACTACCTTTTGGGGGCGGAAAACGGGCAGGTGTTTGTCGCGCAGAGTATCAAAAGCCTGTGGCGAAGTTACCTCGTGAGCATAGAGGCGGTCTATATATAATTGAGTGGGCCCGTCGTCCACATTCTTAACCACGTGGCTTTCCCAAATCTTTTCAAAAAGAGTTTTTCCCATGTTCTAGAATAGAGTAGTTTGTTTGGTGATAGATTAGAGTAGTTTGTTTGGTGATAGAATAACATTCTACTCTATTCTCTCATTCCATCTTAGTTTCTGAATTTATTAATACAATCTATATAGGCCTCCACCGAGGCTGTAACGATGTCGGTATTGGCGCCGAAACCATAATAGAGGTGGCCGTTGTATTCCACCTGCATGTGTACCTTGCCCATATCATCGGAGCCCTTGGAGATAGCCTGAATAGTAAACTCCTTCAGCGTCATCTGCTTGCGGATAATCTGTTTGAGGGCTTTGATGGCGGCGTCCACTGGGCCATTGCCGGTGGCGGCGGCCTCGAAGTGCTCGTTGGCGATAGCCAAACCGATGCTGGCCACAGAGCGCACGCCCATGCCAGTGGTAACCTGCAGGTAATCGAGTTTCACACTGTGAGCGGTAGCCCTATTAGCACCGGCCAGCACCAAGATGTCGTCATCACTGATTTCCTTTTTGCGGTCGGCCAATTTGAGGAACTCCTCATAGACGTGGTCGAGCTTTTCATCATCGATGTCCACGCCATTGACATGAAGGCGATACTTGAGCGCAGCCCTACCGCTGCGGGCAGTGAGCACGATAGCGTTGTCATCGATACCCACATCCTTGGGATTCATAATCTCGTAGGTGGAAGCATTTTTCAACACGCCATCCTGATGAATACCACTGCTATGCGCAAAAGCATTGCGGCCCACAATGGCCTTATTCGGCTGGACGGGCATATTCATCAAACTGCTGACCATGCGCGATGTGGGATAGATTTTGGTGGTATTGATATTGGTGTCGATACCGAGGGCGGGGTGGGTTTTGAAAATCATGGCGATTTCCTCCAGAGCGGTATTGCCCGCACGCTCACCGATGCCATTGATGGTTACCTCCACCTGTCGCGCGCCACCCAGCACACCAGACATTGTGTTGGCCGTGGCCATGCCGAGGTCGTTGTGACAATGGGTGCTCAAGATGCTTTTACCGGCGGCAAAGGCGTCTACATGCTCATAGAGGTATTTGATTTTCTCGTTATATTCATTGGGAAGGCAATAGCCGGTGGTATCGGGGATATTGCACACAGTGGCGCCAGCCTTTGTTACGGCATCAATCACGCGGGCGAGGTATTCATTATCCGTGCGACCGGCGTCTTCGGCGTAGAATTCCACGTCCTCCACATATTTCTTAGCATATTTCACAGCGGCCACAGCACGCTCGATAATCTCCTCGCGATTGGAATTAAATTTATAGCGAATATGACTGTCGCTGGTGCCTATACCGGTATGGATACGCTTGCGCTTGGCGTATTTCAAACTCTCGGCGGCCACATCAATGTCCTTTTCAATAGCTCGCGTCAGCGCACAGATAGTGGGCCACGTTACAGCCTTGCTTATTTCCACCACACTATTGAAGTCGCCCGGAGAGGAAATGGGGAAACCGGCTTCAATCACATCCACACCCAGCTGCTCCAACTGTTTGGCCACCTGGATTTTCTCCACTGTGTTCAATTGGCATCCTGGCACCTGCTCACCATCGCGTAGCGTTGTGTCAAAGATATAAAGTCTCTCGCTCATAGTATATAATGTTTAATTTGTTCGGAAAGAAGTCTTCATTTACGATGCAATAGTTCTCCTTTACTTACTTTGGCCCATACCATATTATATTGGTGTGGCCACGTATTTTACGATTGATTGCGTCTGTTACTGTATTAGCTTGTCTCCTTATTATAATAAAAGCCTTTCGCGCTTCCGCTGCTGGAAGTGAGAAAGGCTTTTGTTCAACCCTCTGTGCATCACATACACGGCTCACTCCCGCTCCTATGGAATAGTAGCAGAGAAGAACGCAGTCGGATAACGAGGGAAAGGGACATAGTGTTAGGATTATTCTGATGTTAGGCGCAAAGTTACATCTTTTTTTATATATCGCAAGCATTATGGCACCTTTTCCACCGTTTTTATGGAAGATAAGTATCATTTTGGCATTCTTGCTGTGCAACTAAAAAGGTAACTCCCACATCTTGGGCGTGCCCGGCGGTGGGTTTGCAGTCTGATGTCAAGCAATGCACACCAGCATCTCAATCGGCGCTCACGCGCCAAAAGGAAGGAAAATCGTGGAAATTGTGTGAAAACTGTCAGCAAAAAGAGGAAAAATTAGGCATAAAGGCATATTTTCCACTCAATTATTATAAAGTTTCACATTTTTACACTACATTTGCGCAGCCGTTACGCTCTAACGGCTTCTCACGATGTATTACACATCGACAACGGCGGCTATTCCATTAAGGCGAATAAGACGAACCGCAGCTTGGCAAACATCAGTGGGCGCATGACAGGCATCAGCTATCGCATGACAAAGGCGAGCCACAAAATTGATAGAGACAATTCATTATTAGATAGATAATAAAAGTTATCATCCCATAGAAAACAAATACACAACCATACGATTATGAGAAAAATTTTCCTTTTCGCTATTGCGGCCGTGATGTGGGCCGTAGGAGCCGGTGCACAGGGCACAATGCCCGATTTCACCACAGCCGGCGGCGACACCGCGTGGTATTACATCCAATTCAAAAGCGGCAGCAACTGCCTGCTGGATCAGGGCACTAATAACACCAACCTCGTCACAGCTGCCAAAGCCAACGCTAACGGCCAGAAATGGGCCCTCGTAGGCACGAAAGACAATTTCCGCCTCGTGTCTAAAAACGGCAACAGCGTGGTTTATTCCAGCAACAAATTCCGCACCACCACTACTGCCGCTCAGGGCGTGAGCTTTAGGCTGGTGAATGGGTCTGAATGCTGGGAGCTCCAGCGCACCAGTCAGACCGGCGTGAGCCTCAATCAATGGGGCGGCACCAAAGCTGGCGTTACACTGGGCGAATGGTCTTCCGGCGATGGCAACAACGGGCTCAATTTCGTGGCCGCATCGGTGAAACTGCCCACATTCTCCACCAACCAGAATGAGGCATGGTATTTCATCCGATTTGTGAACAGCAACAACACCATCGCCGACCAGGGCGCGGGCCAACTTTCTAAATTGGCCAAGGCAGACCCCGTGGACGGCCAGCAATGGAAACTGGTGGGCAACAAAGACAATTTCCAGCTCGTATCCAAATCTGGCAACTACGCCTTTATCGGTAATAGCAGCGATGGCAAAGCTCTCCAAACGCGCAAAGACACCCCCTATGAGGGCGGATTCTCATTAGTGGAGACCACAAACTCCACCTACGCCCCCGCATGGGAAATCCACGACAACAACACCACCGCAGCCAACGCCAATTTCAACCAATGGCGCGGCACAAAAGTGGGCAATCCGATAGGCTTATGGGCTAAAGGCGACCAAAACAACCCCCTCGCCTTTATCTCACCCGACAGAATGACTTACGCAGACTATAAGGTGAGCGGCGCAGAGAGTTTCACCCCGCCTGCCAAGCTCACCCTGTGGTATAACCAGCCCGCCACCCTCACCGGCGTCAATGACATCTGGATGGAATATTCCCTGCCCATCGGCAACGGACAGTTGGGCGCCAGCTTGTTTGGCGGAGTGGCTAAAGACGAGATTCAATTCAACGAAAAAACCCTTTGGAAGGGCACACCCAACGACCTCCAGGGGCAGGGGTCCGGCTACGGCGGATATAAGAATTTCGGCAGCGTGATGGTGGAAAACCTCAGCGGCGATTTCAATTACTCCACCGAGCGCAATGTAACTGATTATGTGCGCTATCTGGACATTGAGAACGGCATCGGCGGAGTGAATTATAAAAACCACGATGCCTCCAACGCCTATCAGCGTCAATATCTCTCCTCCACTCCCGACCAAGTCATTGCTGCCCATTATAGCGTGAGCGGCGACAGCACACTCCACCTCCGTTTTAGTTTCGCCCCGGGCAGCGGCATCAGTGCCAGCACCCCCGTATATAGTGGCGCCGGTGGCACATTCGGCGGCAAACTGGATGTGGTTACCTATGCAGCGGCATTCCGCGTCTTGGCCACCGAGGGCGCCAACATCACTGCCACCGCCGATGGCGTGGAAGTGAGCGGCGCCAAGGACATCACCCTCCTGCTCTCCGGCCTCACCGATTACAATGTAAATAATCCCGCCTATACCGGCGCCTATGCCGATGTGCCCGCCGAGGCGCAGAACCGCTTAGACAAGGCCGCCAAAAAGGGATGGGATAAGATTCTGGCCGACCACACCGCTCATTTCACCAACCTGATGGGCCGTGTACATTTCAATCTGGACGGCGCCTCCTCCAACGTTACCACCCAGCAGCTTATCACAGATTATAATACTTCCTCCAAGAATCAGACCGGCACCGAACCGCAGAACCTCTTCCTCGAGCAGCTCTATTTCGCATACGGCCGCTATCTGATGATTAGCAGTTCTCAGGGCATCGACGTGCCAAACAATCTGCAGGGCATCTGGGCCAACAAAACCAATTCACCGTGGAACGCCGATATTCACACCAATATCAATATCCAAATGAACTACTGGCCAGCCGAGCCCACCAACCTCTCCGAGCTGCATCTGCCCTTGCTGAACTTTATCATCCGCTGCGCCCAGCAAGCCAACTGGAAGCGCGTAGCCACACAGAGAGCCGGCGTTCAGCACGGTTGGTCGTGCTTCACCGAAACCAACATCTTCGGCGGTATGTCGGTCTTCGCCAGCAATTATTACGAGGCCAACGTTTGGTATTGCTCCCACTTGTGGCAGCACTATCTCTATACCCTTGACAAAGACTTCCTCCTGCGCGCCTTCCCCGTGATGTGGAGCGCTGCCCAATTCTGGATGGAGCGCATGATTCAGGACACCGGCAACACTGCCCACAATATCGCTGCCGACGGCACCTATGTGGCTCCCAACGAGTGGTCGCCCGAACAGAGCCTTGGCTCCGAAAACGGCACCGCCCACGCACAGCAGTTGATTTATGCCCACCTGAAATCCGTGCGCCAAGCCTATGACGTCCTCGGCGGCCAAACCGGATTAACCGATCAGGAAGTGGCCCAACTGGACAACTTCATCGCCAAGACCGACCAAGGTCTCCACACCGAAATCTATACAGCCAACACATCTAAAAACCGTGGTTGGACAAATCCCCGCAACGGCGTAAACAAAGGCGACACTATCCTGCGCGAATGGAAGTATTCCACCTATGACGAAGGTAGCAACGACCCGGGCCATCGCCATCTATCCCACCTTATGGCCCTCTATCCTCTCAACGACATCACGCCCGAAAGCCCATATTTCAATGCGGCTGTAAACAGCTTGAAGCTCCGCGGCGATGCCGCCACCGGATGGTCTATGGGCTGGAAGACAAACCTATGGGCACGCGCCCTTGACGGCAACCACGCCCACATCATCCTCCACAACGCTTTGCGCCACGCCTCCTCCTACAGCACAGACCAAGGCGCCGGCGGCGTTTACTACAACCTCTTTGATGGCCACGCACCATTCCAGATTGACGGCAACTTTGGCGTTTGCTCAGGCGTGGCCGAGATGCTCCTTCAGAGTCATGCAGGCTACATTCATATCCTGCCCGCCCTGCCCTCCGTATGGAAGAAGGGCAGCATCACCGGCCTCAAAGCGCAGGGCAATATCGAGGTGAGCATACAATGGGACGGCGGTAAGCCCACCGACATCACCCTCACCAGCCCCCAGAGCCAGAGCGTGAAAGTGCGCTGCGACAGCATCAAATACCTCAACGTTACCACCGATGATGGCATCGTCAGCTTCAGCCCCGATGCCAACGGCGTCTTCACCCTGCCCACAAAGGCAGGCGAGCCCACCATCATCACCCCGGGCGACACCCCCACCTCCATCAGCAATGCCTCTAAGACTAATGACGGCATCAAGGTGGACGTAAAGAACGGCAATATCAAAGTGAGCGGCGAAGCCGACATCAAGCAAATCACCGCCACCGACACATTGGGCCACCTGTTGGGCTCAACTACCGATTCCTCTCTCCAGATCAATGCTCCTGCCACCCGCATCGTGATGCTACAAATCATCACCAACGATGGCAAGGTCTATGTGAAGAAAGTGAGGATGTAACCACCCGTATTAACCTTAAAATCTAATAACTTTTTGCGGCAGCCCGCCTTTTATGGCGAGTTGCCGCAAGTTTTTTTTGTACATATTAATTTGGCATATTTACCAACCTCCCTACCTACCCTACCTACCCTACCTACCCTCCCTACCCAACCTACTATACCTACCTCACCTACTATACCTACCCCACCTACCCTCCTTCAACTTACTTCCCCCCCCCATCGCAACCATCAAATGCCACTATTTTTGACAAAAACAGAAGAAAATGGGCGATTTTCGGTAAACCGGAGAAAAATTTTCGGTAAAATAGCGATTTTTCAACAAGATTTTATAACGGAATGGAAAGAAAAAACTATCTTTGCCGCTGTTAGACAATCTAATCCATATACCTTATGGCCCTCTATCCTCTCAACGACATCACGCCCGAAAGCCCATATTTCAATGCGGCTGTAAACAGCTTGAAGCTCCGCGGCGATGCCGCCACCGGATGGTCTATGGGCTGGAAGACAAACCTATGGGCACGCGCCCTTGACGGCAACCACGCCCACATCATCCTCCACAACGCTTTGCGCCACGCCTCCTCCTACAGCACAGACCAAGGCGCCGGCGGCGTTTACTACAACCTCTTTGATGGCCACGCACCATTCCAGATTGACGGCAACTTTGGCGTTTGCTCAGGCGTGGCCGAGATGCTCCTTCAGAGTCATGCAGGCTACATTCATATCCTGCCCGCCCTGCCCTCCGTATGGAAGAAGGGCAGCATCACCGGCCTCAAAGCGCAGGGCAATATCGAGGTGAGCATACAATGGGACGGCGGTAAGCCCACCGACATCACCCTCACCAGCCCCCAGAGCCAGAGCGTGAAAGTGCGCTGCGACAGCATCAAATACCTCAACGTTACCACCGATGATGGCATCGTCAGCTTCAGCCCCGATGCCAACGGCGTCTTCACCCTGCCCACAAAGGCAGGCGAGCCCACCATCATCACCCCGGGCGACACCCCCACCTCCATCAGCAATGCCTCTAAGACTAATGACGGCATCAAGGTGGACGTAAAGAACGGCAATATCAAAGTGAGCGGCGAAGCCGACATCAAGCAAATCACCGCCACCGACACATTGGGCCACCTGTTGGGCTCAACTACCGATTCCTCTCTCCAGATCAATGCTCCTGCCACCCGCATCGTGATGCTACAAATCATCACCAACGATGGCAAGGTCTATGTGAAGAAAGTGAGGATGTAACCACCCGTATTAACCTTAAAATCTAATAACTTTTTGCGGCAGCCCGCCTTTTATGGCGAGTTGCCGCAAGTTTTTTTTGTACATATTAATTTGGCATATTTACCAACCTCCCTACCTACCCTACCTACCCTACCTACCCTCCCTACCCAACCTACTATACCTACCTCACCTACTATACCTACCCCACCTACCCTCCTTCAACTTACTTCCCCCCCCCATCGCAACCATCAAATGCCACTATTTTTGACAAAAACAGAAGAAAATGGGCGATTTTCGGTAAACCGGAGAAAAATTTTCGGTAAAATAGCGATTTTTCAACAAGATTTTATAACGGAATGGAAAGAAAAAACTATCTTTGCCGCTGTTAGACAATCTAATCCATATACCAAAACTACAACCTTTTCCGTTCCAACCATGAAGAAAGGATTGAAAAAGTCAGTAATCATTGCGATGGCGGTCATGTCTATGACTACCCAGATGGCCAGCGCACAATCATCCACGCCGTTGCCCACCAGCGACGGTTTCTTTGTGGCCTGCATTAGCGATTCCGCCCTCAACAGTGTGGACGCCCTGCCCATGGACGGCAACAAAGGAATTATCACTTTTGGCTTAGCCGCCAGAGGTGGTGGAAATCTTGATAGCGCAAGATTTTACACTGCATACAATCTCGACATAGCCCTACCCTACGGCCTGGAAGCTGTGAAGAAAGACGGCGAACCGGCGGTATCATTGCCGGAAGATTTTTCTTTATACGCCAAGAGGATAGGATTATTAAGTCATAGCATTGCCGCCGCCACCAGAGGGAATGGCGTGGTGAGGGTGGCTTGTAGCAGCAATTCTAATAAGGACTTCCGCGCCGCCAGTGGCGATTTGTTTGAAATGGGGGTGAGGGTGAGTTCGCCCTTTTATAAGCCAGGAGAAAACCTCCTGCGCCTTAGCAATCAAAATCTCACAGTCAGGGCCAATGCCCAAAAATATGTGCCGCGCGATACGGTGAGCGCCATACGCATAGCCGAGGGGATGGTGAATGTGAAGGTGGTGGTGTCGGCGCAAAGCGGCTACTCCACTTGCGTTTTGCCTTTCTCCATTCAGGTGCCCGCGGGATTGGCGGCCTATGAATGCCACGCCAGCAAGGGCGACACCCTTTTCCTTTATCCAACCGATTATTTTGAAGCCTATACACCATATATAATATACGCGCATGAGGGCTTTTCCGCCACCCTTGGCGGAATGACCTCCGCCGCGGCCTATAGCCAGCGCGTGGGCGATGACGGCGTGGCTCGCAATGGATTGCTGCGCGGCGCATTGTGTCCGCAAAGCGTGAGCCACGGCTATGTCTTGACCCAAAAGGGCGACACCACCCTCTTTCTCAATGCTAACGGGACGGAGTATATGGTGCCGGCTGGCCGCGCATGGATAGAGACAGAGAGCGAGAGCCCAGCCCTGATGATGGTGGAGGATGGATTGCAGAATATTCCCGAGGCCACAGCACCGACCCCCGCCAAATCCCCCACCCGCATCTACGACCTCAACGGCCGCCGCCTACTTGTACCCCAAAAGGGCATCAATATCGTGGGCGGCAAAAAGGTAATCCAATAAAAACAGGGGCAAATTTGCGGAGACCTCAAAATGTGAGGAACCTCTGTATCTTTGAGGTGTGTCTCATCCCCGCCCGCGCCCCTACTGCATTGCAATATTGTTTCCACTCACTGCGGTGGCAATATGGTATAAAATCCGCCCCTACACCTTTTCGCAACAAAACCGCAATATCTAAACTACATGAAGAAATTGATTATAGCCCATACTCACTATAAGCGGCGTGCGCTCCTCCGCTCGCTCGCCCTCCTCTGGCTGGCTATCGCGCCAGCAATCGCGTGGGCGCAGATCTCACCCGACAATCCGCCCGAACCATACGTATATTACAAGGTGGCTGTCAGCACCAACATGCCCGATATTGCGTGGACGTCTGGCGGGGGCTCTTATCTCTATGGCACACAAGTGTGGCTCAACACCTCGCTCTATAATCAAAACTATACCTTCAGCCACTGGAGCTTGGACGGCGACACCATCTCCAAGTCCACCGGCTTCTATTTCACCGTGGGCGCCAAACCGGTGAGCATCGTGGCGCATTACGATTATACCCCCCTAAGCCCCGAGGAGCCCTCGCTCATATTAAAGAACAGGCTCGCCCTCAAAGTGGAGCCCATGGGCGCCGCATCGTTTAATCGCACCAGCGGCGAAAAACAGGTGGTGGATAGCTATGTATGGCTGCGCGCCTACGGCAATCAGGGCTATGAATTCCAGGGATGGTATGACGGCGAGACACTGGTGAGCACCTCCGAGGATTTCAACTACCTCATGCCCGACCGCGACCTCACCCTCACCGCCCGATACTCCTACAACCCCGCCAACCCCGCCGACCCGCAGGGAGGCTCGCAGACCAACGTGAAGACACGCATCCGCGGCGACATAAACAAAGACAACACCGTGGACATCACCGATGCCGTGGCCGCCATAAACAGCTACCTCGACAACACCACCGACCCCGACATCCTAACCCTCTCCGACCTCAACAACGATGGCATCATCGATGTTACCGATGCCGTGTTGATAATCAATATCTACCTCGGAAGAGACGGGAGCCAGTAGCGGAAGCGAGTATTGCGGGAAGCGGCTGAAAAACACTTCGGCATACCCAAAAAACGGACTGAGCCGGTAGGGGCAGAACGAGGCAACTGAAAAACTCTTTATGCACACGCAATGTATTGATTGAACCTGTAGAGGCGGGTTTTGCAGGGTCCTCAAAATTTGAGGTGCTTTATACCCGCCCCTACTTCAATCAAGACAGGGCAATCTAAACTCAACACAATCAAAACGAAACAATACATTTACGCAATTATAATTAAAAAATACAATATCATGAAGAAATCTCTATTTCTAATTTTGGCGGCCATCGTGATAAACGGCGGTATGGGTCTCTGCGCCTCGCCATTGAGAGGTTACATCGCGCACCAGACGGGCGATGTCAGCGACACCAGTCAGGCGTATATCGATTCTGCATACGCAGGCGCCAAGGTGGTCTATGTGGAGACGGCGGGCACGCTGAAAGATTTGATTTCCGAACAGGAGCGGGATAATGTGTCCTCGCTGGTGGTGGGCGGCACGCTCAATCAGGAGGATTTGAACCTCTTGCGCTATATGGCGGGCCGCGACCAGAACGGCAATGTTACGGGCGGCTGCCTGCAAAAACTATATATGGGCAACGCCCAGATTGGCGACCTAACATTGGATTTCTCCTCCTGCAACGTATTAAGAGAAATTGTTCCGCCTACGGACACAAAACAGGTTTATTTCAGAGAATGCAAAAACCTTGTAAAAGTAGGGGATTTGAATAACGTGAGGACGTTGCCAAACAATGCATTTTATAATTGCACGGCTTTGCTTAGCGTTGGGGATTTGAGCAGTTGTGAAGAGATAGGATTTTCTGCTTTTTATAGTTGCAATGCACTAAAATCAATAGGAGACCTTAGTAGCTGCGAAACTGTTGGATCGCAAGCATTTGACGGCTGCAATAAACTTACATCTATCGACATTAGTAATTGCACAAAGATAAAATTTAACGCTTTCTCCGGCTGCTGGTCCTTAAAAACTGTTGGCAACCTTAGCAAGTGCGTATCGATAGGTTCAAGCGCATTCTATGGCTGCTCTGCCCTCCAAAGCGTAGGCGAGCTTAGCTCGTGTACTTCTATAGAGGATAACGCTTTTTATGGATGCTCATCATTAGATAGTGTTACATTCGGAACAAAACTGGTAACGATAAACGCTTCAGCATTCGAAAGATGTGAAAATCTAAAAGCGATAACATTACCCAGTTCCGTGGTAACAATTGGAGAAAAGGCTTTCGCCGGTTGCTCTTCGCTTACCGAATTTAATATTCCCGAGGATAGCAAGTTAAATAATATCGGCTCAAACGCTTTTGGCAGATCAGATTACTACAATGACGCCCCTCGCCTCCGCACGTTCTACATTCCCAAGAATCTGACATCTATCGAAAACATCGCACTGCAGACATCAAGCTTGGTGGAAATCACTGTGAATGAGAACAACAGCACATATAGAGCGGTAGACGGCGTATTATATAATAAGGCTACCGGCGCCCTGGTGATGTTCCCTCAAGCCAAGAGCGGCAACTGGACAACGCCCTCGTTCCTCACCACCTTGCCCGACAACGCCCTCAGCGGCTGCAATAAAATCACGTCCGTCACATTCTCCGCCCAGCTCGACAGCATCGGCTCCGGCGCATTCAGCGGGTG
>CAZQVW010000010.1:0-20759 GCA_964596865.1 uncultured Bacteroidaceae bacterium | reverse complement strand
AAAAATCGCGATAATCGCACTATTAGTGGCTGCGAAGAGGGTGTTCGTGCGCGGCGGGTGGGGGAGTCTTGCCGGTTAGTGCGGGTTTTATGCTATAGCGCGAAAGTTTTCTTGTTTGTCGTTGTGTTTTGATTGGTCTGTAGGGGCTGGTTTTGCACGCATTAATGTGGGGCAATATCACAAAACGGCGTACTTTTACTGCAGCCTCATGCAAAACCGCCCCTATTGGCTCGATTTTGCACGCACAAAATGAATGGCATGATAACAAAATGGCGGACTTCTTCAGTTGCTTCGCGTTATCTTCGCCCCTGTCTATCCCATCTTCACTCAATGTCGGGTCGTTGGACCTTCTTGTCGTCATTCCGGATTCTACTTACGAAGAAAAATTCATCAAAGGCAATAAACATTGCTGTTTTGGGGAGCTTTTGTCTTGTGTGCATTTCAAAAAAGAATGAGAGGGTGGGGTGGCCGTTGTGAAAGTTGCGAAAAAATGCCCTTCGCGGGTCGTTTTTCTTAAAATTTGAGAGTGAAAATGATTTTTTTAGGCTGAAAATATCTTTTTTTACTACTAAACTGGCGCGGATTTAATAAGAAGTATTAATTTTGTCCTTTACATAGAGTATCTATGTGAGTCAGACAACAATAAAAACAAATAAATCTAAACTCAATGTGTATGAAAAACCGCTTTTTCAGGCTTAGCAAGAAGCTTTGTGGGGCTGTATGCTTGCTGTTGATTGGCGCGTTGATGTATTCCTGTTCAGATGACTACGATCTGCCCGACAAGACTCCGAGCTGGTTGGGTTCGAGTATCTATGATTATCTGAAAGACAAGGGTAATTACACCAACATGGTAAGGCTAATCGATGATTTGGATTTTGCGACCACTCTGTCGCGCACCGGCTCGAAGACATTGTTCGTGGCCGATGACGATGCTTTCGCAGAATTCTACAAGAAAAACGATTGGGGCGTGAGCAGCTACGACCAGCTCACTAAGGCTCAAAAGAACCTGTTGCTCCACACCGCTATGCTGGACAACCCCTATCTGCTGGAGATGCTGCCTGACCTCCCCAACAACGGCGGCGACAATCAATGTATGCGCCGTGTTACTTCGCTGGTGGCCACCGACTCTATTTCCTATTTCTCATGGGATAACCCGGCCATTCCTTATACCAACAATGCCAGCGACCGCGACTATTGGTCTCGCTTCCGTGAGCAATCGAAAGGCGGATTGTATATGGCCACTGATGGTACCGTGCCAATGATGATCCACTTCATCAACTCCCAAATGGAGGAGCAGGGTATCACTGATGAGGATTTTGAAATCATCGCTGGCCGCCCCAGAGAGAAGAACGATGTATTTATTTATGGCTCAAAGATTTTGGAGCAGGATATTACCTGCCAAAACGGCTATGTCGACCGTCTGGACCGCGTGCTTCAGGCGCCCACTAATATGGCCGAGATGATTCGCACCAACGGCGCTACCAAGCTCTTCAGCCACCTGTTGGATCGTTTCTCTGCACCTTATTATAGTGCCTCTCTTACCAACTCACTGCGCCAGCAGCCCGGCTACGAGGGCGTGGACTCTGTGTTTGAGAAGCGCTATCTCTCCGCTCGTTCCCAGGGTGCCACCGCTTTGGAGTCTACCCCCACCGGTAGCCGCGTGAGCTACTACCTCAACTACGACCCGGGATGGAATACCTATTTCAATGCTTCTCACTCTGTCTATCAGGATATAGGCGCAATGTTCGTGCCCTCTGATGACGCCATGGCAAAATATTTCCTCCCCGGCGGTGGTGGCGAATTTCTGATGAACGCTTATTCCACTATGCCTAACACCAGAGAAAACCTCGAGGTTAACCTCGACCAAATCCCTCTGGAAGTGATTCAGGCCTTGATAAACAACCTGATGAAGATTAGTTTCGTGGAAACGGTGCCCAGCAAATATCTTAGCATCATGAATGATGCCCGCGACCCCATGTTCTCCGATGTAAACTCCGTGGAGGAATATCGCCAAAAGATTGATACCTGCCTTATTGCCAACAACGGTGTGGTATATGTGATGAACGAAGTACGCACCCCTGCTAAATACGCCAGCGTGTCCGCTCCTGCTCTCGTAGGCGACAGCTTGCATATTTTCAACTGGGCCATCACCGCAGACGACCGCTACATCACCAATCCTAACTCCGCTCCTCTGAACTCGTTTATCAGCACCTACCTGCTGGCCATGAGCTCAAACTTCAGTTTCTTTATCCCCACAGATAATGCTCTGAAGCGCTACTATGACCCCGTGTCTATGTCCTTCTCCCAGCCTTATATGCTGTCGTTCAACTTCGATTCGCGTAACACCACTACGCCGGTATCCGCTTATGCTTACCGCTATGACCCGTCTACCGACCAGGCAGAAGATGTGCGTATGACCACCACCATTCGCGCTGCCCAAATCAACAACCGCCTCAAAGACCTCCTCGATGCTCACATCATCGTGCATGAGGCTGACGAGGAAGACGGTATCCTTTCCGGCAAGGCCTACTATACCTCCAAGGGCGGAGCCCCCATCAAGGTAACCCATCCCGAGCGTGGTATCAACGGAGGACAAGTGCAAGGCGGATGGCAGATTGAAAGAAACCAGTTCTGCAATATTAAGGAGATCTTCGACCAGAGCCGCAAGACCAATGGTTATGGTAACGGTATGACTTACGTCATCGACCGCCCAATCCAGTCCACTGTTCACTCTGTGTATTCTGTGCTTAATGACAATGGCGATGAAGATTCCCCCTACGCCAAGTTCATGGAGCTTTGTCAGGTAGACGAAGATGTGCTTCGCGAGGCCGGTTTCGCTGATGAATACACCAGCACCGCCGATCAGGAAAAAGCTCTGCAGAAATACGTTATCTTTACGGCCAACAATCCCTGTATGGACAATAACGTGCGTTTCTTCAGCACCTATCGCTATACTGTCTACGTTCCCACCAACGATGCTGTGCAGGCCGAAATAAATAAGGGCTTGCCCACTTGGGAAAGCATCAACGAATATATTGAGAGCGCCAAGGCCGACATTCAGCGCAAGGAGAACGCCAATCCTTCCTACAACTCCGAGGAGGACACTAAGGCATATAAAGCTCACGCACAGGCCATGGCCACTTGCTTGCTCAATTTCGTGAAATATCATTTCCAGGATAACGCCATCTATAATGATGTTACCCGTATGGAGAGCACCGATTATGAAACGGCTTGTATCAATGCCGAGACAAACCGCTATATCACTGTATCCGTTGCCAATGCGGGCAACAATCAGCTCACCGTTACCGACCAACTTGGGCATACCCGTCATCTTGATCCCACACGCCAGAATATTCTGACGCGCGACCTCCAGTTTGACCGTGCCGGTTCTTCCGCCACCACCATAGAGACATCTTCATTTGCCGTAATCCATCAGATTGATGGCGCTTTGAATTATGTTGCTCTGCCCAATGGACGCTATGAAGGCCTCTACAACACCACCGCCAAGGCTAAGAGGTTTATGGCCAAGTACCCAATCCGATAATAAGTGCAACTATGAATAAGATTAAGTATCTATTTCTGCTCCTTCTGTGCTGCTGCGTGAGCATGAGCTATGCGCAGAAGAGGATCTCGGGACACGTCTTCAATCCTAAGGACGGTCCTATTATGATGGCCAATGTGCTGGAGATCGATGCCAACAACCGTATCCAGTCGTCTACCCAGACGGATATGAGCGGTAACTTCTCCCTGACCATTAAAAACCCCAAAAACAAACTCAAGGTCTATTTCTATGGCTATAGGCCTGTGGAGCAAGTCATTGGTGACCGCACCACTTTCCGTATTCAGCTCGTTTCTAATTCCCAGACGCTGAAGGAGGTGAAGGTAACCGGTAAGAAAGTGGTGAAATCCAACGGACTGGTTATTCCCGAGAGAGAAGTCTCTGTGGCCACGCAGACCTTGGATATGGATGAGATGAAGGGTCTGGCTTTCGAGTCGGCCGACCAAGCTCTTCAGGGCCAGATTGCTGGTCTGGACGTTGTGGCAAACTCCGGTAACCTCGGCTCCGGTATGAGTATGCGCGTGCGTGGTGTTACCACCATCACCGGTAGTCAAGAGCCCCTTATCGTAGTGGACGGCCACATCCTTGAAAACTATTCTTCCACCGACATCGACCTCCAGGATATGGACAACGAGGAGCAGTTTGCCAACCTTTTGTCCGTAAACGTAGAAGACATCAAGTCCATCGAGGTGAAGAAGGACGCCGGTTCCTGCGCCATGTGGGGTGCCCGCGGTTCCAATGGTGTGATTGAGATTACCACTCGTCGCGGTAAGAAAGGACGCACCACCATCAGCGGTTCTTATAATTTCAGTGGTAGCTGGCAGCCATCGGGCATGAAGATGCTCAATGGTGATGAGTACACCATGATGCTTAAGGAGGGCTATTTCAATCCCATGCAGAGCGACCTCACCTCAAACATGGTGGAGCTGATGTATGTGCCCTCGCGCGCAATGTATTACAACAACTATAATAAGAACACCGACTGGGTGGACAAGGTTACTCAGTTTGGTCAGTCGCATAAGTTCTATGTGTCAATGACTGGTGGTGGCGACCAAGCGCAGTTCCGCGTGTCTGGTGGTTACGACCACGAGACCGGTACCATTATCAAGCAGAAGCTCGACCGTTTCTCCACTCGTATGGCCTTGGACTACACTGTGTCCGACCGTATCCAGTTCCGTTCGAATTTCTCCCTTACCTATACCAAGAATCATCAGAACTATGCCGATATTCTCTCCAAGGCCTACAACGCTATGCCTAATATGAGTGTTTATCGTTACGATGGCGATGTGAATACCGGTGAGTATTTCAAGATGTATCCCCAGGCCAGCGCCGCCGGCGAGACCCCTGATGGCTATAGCTCCTATTATCTTGGTCAAAGTGATGAGCGCGGCCTCTCTCTCATCAATAACGGCAACCCTGTGGCCATCGCCAACCTGTCCTACAAGACCCACTCGCAATATACTATCTCTCCGCAATTTGAGATTATCTATAAGCTGATGGGTAAGGACGCTTCCAAGACACAGCTCGATTATCGTGGCGAGGTCTACATGAATTCCACTTCTAATGAGACCCATGCCTATCAGTCTGGCAAGCTCAATACCTCGTCTGACTGGCGTAACAGCAACAACGGTGCCAAAAGCTCGTCCAGAGGCTTGAGCTTCACCACGACCCACTCCATCACCTTCACTCCGAAGTTGCCCGAAGACCACTCCCTCCAGTTCCTCTTCCGCGGACAGCTCACCACCAACGACAATTCTTCGCAGGATTTGACTGTTTCCGGCCTTGTAGGTGGTATCACCGACCCCACTGTGGATGCTTGGCTCAACGGCGGTTCTTCCGGCACTTCCAAATCCCATGGCTTGAACTTCCTTGTTACCAGCCACTACGCTTTCAAGTCCAAATATGTGCTCGACTTCACCCTGCGTGCCGATGGTAGCACCAACTTTGGCAAGGACAAGCGCTGGGGTTACTTCCCTGCTATCTCCGGTCGTTGGAATATCAGCGATGAGTATTTCTTCCGCCCCTTGAGGAAGTGGATTAACATGCTCTCTTTCGCACCTGGTTATGGCGAAACCGGTAACTCCCCAGGCTCTGCTATATATTACAACACCTATAGCGCCTTTGGAAGCTATTCCTCCGGCGATCACTCTATCTCCGGTATTCGTCCCTCCAATCTCCGCCTCACCACCCTCCAATGGGAAAAGACCCGTTCGTGGAACCTTGCTTTCAACCTCGGTGTGTTTGAAAACCTCTTTGAGATGAACTTTAATGTTTATCAGAAATTCACCTCAAACCTCCTCCAGCAGAATGTAAAGATTCCTTCCACCACTGGTTATGCTTCTTTGGCCTACGACAACGTGGGTAAGCTGAAGAACACCGGTTGGGAGCTTTCCGCCAACACCAAGCAGATTAAGTTCGGTAAATTTGGTGTGAGGTTTAAGGTAAATGCTTCCCAGAATAAAAACCGTATCACCTCTATGGATGCTAACGTGCTCTCCACTATTAATAGCGACTTCAACTACGCCAACGAGAATTACCTCAGCCGCGTTCAGGTGGGCAACGCACTTTATTCCATCTATGGTTTCCGCTACAAAGGTGTGTATCGCTATGATTACGACCACTCCGGTTATTTCGCCGATGAGTCCAAGAATAGCGTCTATGGCGACAATACAGCTGCAGCTGCAGCTGCCCGTGGTGAAAATGCCACCTGTCCTATCGCCCACGATGCCAATGGCAATATCATTTTTGATGCCAGCGGTAACCCCTTGCGTATGTATTACAACTACGGCGGCCTCAACTATCAGTTTAGCGGCGGTGATGTAATCTATGAGGATATCAACCACGATGGCCAGATCAACGAATTGGATATTGTCTATCTTGGCAACTCCAACCCGTCCTTCACTGGTGGTTTCGGTATCGACTTTACCTACGGCCGCTGGACACTTAAGACTAGCTTCAATATCCGCACCGGTGCCAAGATTGTAAACCTTGCCCGTATGTACGCCGAGGATATGCGCACAAATAAGAACCAGTCGCGTGCTGTAAACTGGCGCTGGCGTAAGAATGGCGACATCACCGAGATTCCCCGCGCGATGAACAGTACCCCTGGCGCCGGCTATGAGTCCTACAATGCGTTGGCCAACAGCCGCTATGTGGAGTCCGGCGACTTTATCCGCCTCCAGTATGTTCAGTTGTCCTACAACTTTGACCCCAAGAATCTCCGTAGTTTAGGTATCAAGGGCCTCCGTTTCTATGTTTCGGGCAACAACCTCTTCTTCTTCACCAAATATAAGGGTGTGGATCCCGAACACTCGGCCGGCGGTTATTCACCTGCTTTCGACTCTTCTCAGACTCCGCGCTCACGCTCGGTTACATTCAGTTTGAACGTAGACTTCTAATTCCTAATACATGGCTATTATGAAAATGACATCAATATATCATAAGATTCTGCTCCCGCTCTGCCTCTCTGTGGTCGTGATGCTGAGTTCCTGCTCCGCTTTCGACGACTTCCTTGAGGTATTGCCCACGGATAAAATCACGGGCGAAAATTTTTGGGAGGATAAGGGCGACCTCAACAGTATGCTGGCCACGTGCTATATCCAGATGGCCAGTTCCGGCGTGGTAAACAAGATGTTCCTTTGGGGCGAGGCACGCTCTGACAACTTCCTGCTCACCGGTAGCTCCAGCGAAGATCTTCGCAATATTATGAATGCCAATCTGCTGCCCACTAATTCCCAATTCTCTTGGGCCGACTTCTATACTGGCATTGCCTATTGCAATTTCTGCTTGCAGAACGGACCTGGCATTATACAGAAAGATGCCAGTTTCTCGGAAAGTGACTGGCGTCCAATAGAGGCTCAGATTAAGGGCATCCGCGCTTTGCTCTATTTCTATTTGGTGCGCGCATTCCGCGATGTGCCCCTCATCACCTACGCCAACGATACGTCCGAAGGTGCTAACGACCCCGTGCCGCAGACTTCGTCCGAGGACGTGCTCACTTTCCTTATCAATGATTTGGAAGAGGTGAAGGATAACGGTATGATTAATTTCGGTACCGACGACCAAAATAAGATGTATTTCACTCGTGATGGTATCTATGCACTCTTGTGCGACATCTATCTGTGGCGCGCCTCCAAGAATTCCTCTGCAGATTCCTTGGCTAAATACCCGGGTGAAGCTCAGGCCGATTACCAGAAGGTGATTGAGTATGCTGACATCCTTATTGCCAATCGCTTGGCCGATTTCAAAAAGGACGACAATATGAATGGTCTGTATTATGGTTCTTCCCGCTCTGCTTATCGCAATGAGGATGAGCTTCCTCTCTATGTTACCGATAAATCTAATCGTGTGGAGGACATTCCGTTCAACATGATTTTTGGTGAAGCCTATTCCAAAGAGAGCATCTTAGAAATAGCAGGAGCTTCGTCGCCTTACGAGTCCTATTTGGGAAAATCCAGCGACGATAAAAGCCTGAATGTGGACGGCGCTTTCTCTGCTTCTGCTCCGTTCCAGACCATCAGCAATAAGCCAGATGCCACTTCCTCTGCTTTCTCAATCACTGACCTCCGCTATTATGAGGACATTGAGAAGACCACCGGCTCTGCCACTACTGCTGTATATAAAATCTGTAAGCACGCATTGCGTGGCGTAACTACCAATGGTACATCTGACATAACCAGTTCACAGGCACAAATCAATTACGATTGGAATCTGGCCAAATCCTTTATGCAATACCGCATATCCGATATTATGCTGATGAAAGCCGAGGCTATCGCCTGTCTGCAGGAGTATGTTCTCAAAACTGATGATCAGGCTCAATTGCAGGAGGCTTTCCGTATGGTAAACGCTGTGTTTAGTCGTTCCAACCCCATGATTGCCGATGCTGACAAACTGTCGTTCGACACCTACTCTTCCGCCCAGTCCATGGAGGAATTGGTGATGCGTGAGCGCCAGCGTGAGCTCTTTGCCGATGGAAAGCGCTGGTTTGACCTCGTGCGTCTGGCTATGCGCAATGGCAACACTTCGCGTATGCTTAGCCTTCTAGTAGCTAAATACAGCACCAACGCCAGTGCCATCAAGGTGAAATTGGCTACGATGAACTCTCTGTTCAATCCTGTCTACACGGATGAAATCAAAGTGAACCCTGCCCTTGTGCAGAACCCCGCTTGGATCACCGACGAGACGATTGTTAAGAACTAATGTGCCCCTGCTTGCACACGTATTAACCATCCTTCTGATTAAAACATTATTAATATGAATATCAAGTATAGCAAATGGCTCGCCGGCGGCGTGATGGGGCTGATGATGGTCTTTGGCATCGCCTCTTGCTCCGATGACCATTATGATTTGAATTCCACAAACGCAAATGGCACTCTCTATGAGAACCTTGTGGCCACCCACGAGTGCGATTCGTTTGTGATGATTCTGAATAAGAGTTATGTCAATGTGAAGTCGTATGGCAACGCCTCTGGCCTCACTTATGGCCAGCTCCTACAGGGCACGAAATCGCTCACAGTGTGGGCACCCAAAGACGGCTCCTACAATGCCAAACAATGGCTGGATATGCTGGATGAGGCAGCCGCCCTCCAGCAATCTGGCAATCGCTTGGAGGCTGCCACCCTCTATCAGACTGTGGAGAAGCGCTTTTCTCAAAACCACTTGTCGTATTTCAACTACACAGGCAGTTATCCCGAGTCTAAGCAAATCACCTTGGCCAACGGAAAGTATGCCACGTATGATGTAACGGACAACACCATTGATGGTGTAGATATCACCAGCGAGTCTGCTACCCGAAATGTGGCCTCAATCAATGGCACTCTCCATGTGCTGACCAACTATATTCCCTATGCTTACGACCTTAGGGAACTTATTGAGGTTTCCCCCAGCCTGTCGAATATGTACAGCTATGTCCATAAGATGGATACTATTGAATTTGTAGAGAGACAGTCTGTGCCCGGCGCCGTGGTAAATGGCGAGGTTCAGTATGTAGACTCTTTCTTCTACGAAAGCAATAAGGTCCTCCCTCGTATCGCTAATCAGGCTGACTCGGTTGCCGCTGCCATCTATCTCAGTAACAATGCTTGGACGGCCGCAGTAGAGCACGTAAAGCAGTTCTATAATTACAAACCAGCCTATGCCTACAAGGACGAGAATGGCAATCTCTATACCGATTCCATCAAGGCTGACTCGTTGCAGGAGGCTACCGCTATTAAGCAGATTTTCAATAACACCTATTATAGCCTCAATGAGCAGCCGGCTTTTGATCCGAGGACAGCTTCTGTGGCTACAGTGAAGAATTTCTTTGAGTCGGCCGACTCGCTTGTCTCCACCGAGAATTACTATAACTACAAGCATAATATCAAGGCTCCTGATTGCCGCGACCTTTCCGACCACCAGACTCCCATCGAAGCCTCCAATGGTTATGCCTTTATTGTAGACAACTTTAATTTCAAGGCCAATAAAGCTTGGCAGTATGATCTTCAGTTTGAAGCCGAAGGTGGTATGATTGTTAATACCCAATATTCGCGCTCTCTGTCTTCTGCCAGCCCGCGTGGTGTGGCGCATACAGTTACCGATGCCAATCGCAATGATACCGTTATCGGCCAAGTCAGCGGTAGCGGCTATCAGGAGTTTGTGCCCAGTTCGTCTGCCGCCAACCCCCAGGTAACGTTCAATCTGAGGAATGTCCTTTCGGGTCATTACGACATCTACGTTGTAGTGGTGCCGGAAAATATGACTGATGCGCTGAATACCTCGCCCAAGGCCAATAAATTTACCGCTACACTCACCTACGACTACGATGAGAATGGCAATCAGCTTACTGTGGCTTCGGAACTCGGCACCGAAAATGGTGGCGCTTTCCTCTCGGATGTTACTAAGGTAGATACAATCCTTTTGTTTGAGAACTATAAGTTTGATACCTGTTTCGATGGAATTTCCAATTCCCGTCCGATGCTGACTATCACCAGTGCCGTTCGTTTGGCCGACCGCCGCACTTGCACGCCGAACCTCAATATCGACTGCATCCTTCTTGTGGCCAAAGATGAGTAAGCCTCTAAACGAAAAAATAGAAAAGCTATGAAAAATATTATCAGCAATTATCTGTTCGCTAAGGTTTGCGGCTTGAGTTTGGCATTGTTCTTCTTGGCCGGCGCCACCCCCGTGATGGCACAGGACGACAACACAGACGGAGACTCTGTTGTTGTGGACGAGGACGAGCCCGATGAGGTGATGATTAAGCGCCCGATGATCTCTAAGTTGCCCACCTATGAGATGCGTGAAGTGAAGGGTCTCATTGTTGATGCTGCCACCAAAAAGCCTCTTTCCGGTGTGCGCATTCAGTCTCTTGATGATCCACGTTATTCCGCGATGACTGGCGAAGACGGACTCTACACCTTGAAAGTGCCTGTGTTCGTAACGACGCTCTATATCTCTACCCCCAACTATAATCCAGTGCAGATTCCTGTGCGCGAGGGTCAGCAAAAGACGGCTCTCTATAGTTCGGTGTTCAATTCGTTCTATAAGAGCTCAAATCAGGTGTTCACGAAGGCCGAAGCTTCTTTCCGTAACAGCTCCGCAATCTCCATGGAGACTGACATTGAAAACTCGCTCAACGCCTCTGTGCTTACAACTATGCGTGGTGGCCTGCCCGGTCAGGGAGCCAACATGCTCATCAATGGTATCACCTCGCTCAATTCCAACTCTCAGCCTCTCATCGTGGTAGATGGCGTGATATGGGATGCTCAGTATGACCGCTACACGGCTCACCAAGGATTTTTTAACAATGTCCTCAGCACAATCGACCCCGAGGATATTGATAATATTCGCGTGCTGAATACGGGTACCGCTCTTTATGGCGCAAAGGGTGCAAACGGTGTAATCGAAATTACTACCAAGAGGGCCAAGGAACGTGCTACACGCATCAATGTGCGTCTGTATGGCGGTTTCGAGGCCAAGCCTAATACCATCGATGTGCTTAATGGTAGTCAGTATCGCAATTACCTCACAGGCATCCTCGGCACGTTTGAGCCTACTGATGGTACTTCCCTCACCACAGCTCTCCAGAACATCGCTTCCCAGCCATTTATGAACGAGGATCCCAATTATACCTATTATCCTCTCTATCATAATAACACCGATTGGCAGAAGGGACTGTATCAAACAGCTTTCACTCAAAACTATCGTGTAAATGTGCAGGGTGGTGATGACATCGCTCTTTATGCCCTCTCGTTGGGCTACACTGAAGCCGCGGCCACAGCAAAGAAGAATGACTTCTCCCGCTTGAATATCCGCTTTAATACCGATATTATCTTCTCTAGCCGTATCGATGCTTCGTTTGACATCGGTTTTGGCCGTGTAACGTATAATATCTTTGACAACGGATGGGCCTCCGACTATTCCTCTTTTAATATCGCATCGCCCAATGTGCTGGGATTGATTTCCCCGTCCATGATTAGTAAGACAGACTATTTCCTTTATTGGGATGAGGAGACTCGTTCTAATAAATTGGGCGTGAACACCGGCGTTTATTCTGGCAAGACATTCTCCGATACCTACAATCCCTTCCGTTTCGGTGTCAATTATGGCACTGACGCCACTGCCAATCCATATTGGATTCTTTCCAATGGTCATGGCAACAACAAGAATTATCAGGAGCAGACCCAATTCTCTCTGAATTTCAATCCCCGCTACCAGATCAATTCTTATTTGCAATTGGGCGACAGGTTCTCTTATATGGTTGACCGCACCAGTGAGCACTATTATCTCCCCCACGATGGTACGCCAGAGAAGTTTGCCGAAGGTATAGGCACTATCTCCAGCACCATCCGCTCTATGTCGGGCGATGAGAGCACTGTGTTCAACAACCTCTACCTCACGTTTGACAAGAAGTTTGCAGCCCACTCTGTGAAGGCTACAGCGGGTTTCCGCCTTGCATCCTTTAATTATAGTAGCAGCTATATCACCGGCTACAACAACTCAAACGATAAGATGCCTAACCTTGGCAATGTGCAGAATCAGTATAAGCGCTATGGCGGCTCTGACGATGAATGGCTCAATTTGGCCTACTATTTGGATGCCTCGTATAATTACAAGAACAAGTATTATGTCAACGGTACCATTACAGCTGAATCTTCCTCGCGTTTTGGCAAGAACACGGAAGAGGGCATCAAGCTCTTTGGTGTGAATTGGGGCTTGTTCCCCTCATTGCAGGCCGCTTGGTTGATTAGCTCTGAGCCGTGGTTTAATGTTAAGCCTGTTAATTATCTGAAGTTGGCCGCCGGTTACGAGGAGTCTGGTAACGACAATGTGGACTACTATGCAGCCCGCACCTATTTCTCCAACCAGAAATTCCTTGGTAACGGTACCTCCCTTTATCTTAGCAATATCTCTAATTCAAAGATTCAGTGGGAAACCACTCGCCGCTTCAACCTCGGCCTTGAGACCTCGCTCTTGGACAACCGCCTTGCTCTTGGCGTGAACTTCTTCTTGAGTCGCACCTCGCATCTCCTTTCCAAGGTGAATGTGGATTACCTCACCGGTCTAGGTTCTATGTGGGCAAACGCCGGCTCAATGACCAATAAGGGCTTCACCCTCAATCTTACCGGAGTCTTGCTCAATACTAAGGACTTTAAGTGGAAGGCCGGCCTCAGCATCGGTCATTACAAGAACGAGATCAAGTCGCTGCCCGCCTCCACTATCACCACCTATAATCTGGATGCTGATGGCGCCAACGCCGGAGTGTATAAGACCATCAAGGGCTACACTTCCTCCATCTACGGCGCGGACAATGTCCTTACTGCTGTGGGCCAGAGCGCCGGCGTTTTCTATGGCTACAAGACCAAGGGTGTCTTTGCCAGCGATGCTGAAGCCAGCCAAGCCGGACAGTATGGCTATCTCCGCTATCCCACCGGTTATCTGGGCGACCCCTATCGTTCTTTCAAGGCTGGTGATGTTCACTTCGTAGACCAGAACGGCGATGGATGGATTTCCCAAGCTGATATGGTGAAGATTGGCGACCCCAATCCCGACCTCTTTGGTAATATTTTCACTACATTTAATTGGAAAAACTTCACTCTGGATATCGTCTTCAAGTATTCCATTGGCAATGATGTGTACAACTATCAGCGCTCGCAACTGGAGGCTGGCAACAACCTCTGGAATCAGACCAAGGCCATGCGCAACCGTTGGACCTATGATGGTCAGAAGACCTCCACGCCGCGTGCAGTGCTCACTTCATCCTCTGAATGGGTGAATAACGAACGCTTCTCCGACCGCTGGGTTGAAGACGGCTCCTATCTTAAGCTCAAAAATGTGCGTCTCACCTACGACCTCCCGCTTTCCCTCTCGTGGTTGCAAGGCTTGTCTGTATGGGCAGAGGCAAACAATTTGTTTACTATCACCAAGTACAATGGTTCCGACCCCGAATCCTCGTGCAGCAACAGCACTCTCTATCAGGGTATCGATACAGGCATGTTGCCTCCCTCACGTAGCTTCAACTTCGGCGTAACTGTTAATCTGTAAACTCTCTTAGAAATGAAAAAGATAACTTCATTTGTCCTTCTGTTGGGCGCTGCTGTAATGATGATTTCATCGTGCAGCGACACGCTTACTCCCGACCTCAAGCGCTACGCCGGCGTGGACAGGTATGCGCAAGACTCCATCTATTCTGTCCTCGGAATACTCCGCAGCGTTCAGAATGTGGCAGAGCGCACCGTTATTATTGGCGAAGCCAAAGGCGACCTCTTCTCTACCGGCACCTATACCACTGATTCGGTGAACGCTATCGCTAATTTCGGTAAGCCCGCCGATGGTTCCTCTGGATTGCTCAACGTGGCAGATTTCTATCACGTAATCAATTCGTGCAACTTCTATTTGGCCAATGTGGATACCACCATCACCCAGAACAATATTAAGATTATGCAGCGCGAATGGGCCGCTGTGCAATCCGTTAGGGCGTGGGCATATATCCAGCTGGTGCGCTTGTATGGCGATGTGCCATTTGTAACTGAGCCAATCTCCAATACAGATGAAGCCAAACGTATGCAGGAATCTGCTCCCAAGGTGAATGCCTCCACGCTAATCTCCATGCTTAAGGAGAGCGGATTGGATCGTGCTTTGGAGCTGCAAAATCAGTTTGGTATCCCTGATTATGGCAACCTCAGCTATTCTAACAACAACAACGTAGCTTCGCGCAACCTCTTTGTTCCTGTTCAGTTGGTGATGGCTGATGCCTATCTCATGAGCAATGATTATGAGAATGCTGCTAACTACTACTATCGCTATATGATGGATGTGGTCGCAACAACCAACAACAACCTCTTTTCGCTGAACAATAACTACAAATCTTCTGTGGACGAAATGCGTGGCTTGGGCTATTATGTAGACTCGAGACGCGTGCAAGATGCCTATAGTAGTGCGGGCGCAGAATGCCGCCCTGTAGTGGTCAGTGCTGCAACCGACTATTATGGCAAGGTGCTGAATCAGGTGCAGAATATCCTTGGTTATAAGACCACTGTATCGTCCGGTTCCACTCAGGTGGAGCCCAACGAGCAGATGCAGCAGCTGACACCTTCCCCCCAGTATGTCTCGCTCAATGTTGCTCAGACCGCTGTGTCCTATCAAAATGAAAACAATGTCATCACTCGCCATCTTGCCGATAATGATGGCCGCATCTTTGCGAATGCTATCCGAGTGATGTTTCCTAATGGTGATATCAATTATATTGCCGGAAAGCATGTGATTGCTGGTACCACAAATAGGACAATAGACGGCTATGTGAGTGAGCTCAATCGTTTTAATAAGAATTATTATCTGCCGCTTTATCGCTCGCCGCTGATTCTGTTGCGTTATGCCGAGGCGCTCAATCGTCTTGGATTCCCAGAGCTGGCTTTCGGCATCATCAAGGACGGTATCTATACTGAAAATATTCCCACTTATCGCGTTGTGGATCGTATTGATTCCTCCACAATAGTCGCACCAATCTATGATTCTGAAAAAGTAGATAGCATTGTGGACTCCGATACTCTGCAATACATGAGATTCAATGGCATTACCATAAATGACGGAGGCTATTCAATGTCTAATGCTCCTGATTCCACGCAGGTTATTTTCGTAGCGAATGACGGCGACACTATCTATGCTGGCGATGGCTTCTATCTCAACGCAGCTCAAAAGGCCGCTTGGGAAGCAAGGCATGGTGTTGAGTCGGGTTTTGCTCCCATTACTTGGGACGAAGTGCCCGCTTCGGTGAAAGCTAATATGCAGGCATATGATGTAATGATTGCGCCCACATCTGCCAGCGGTGGTATGTATTATGTCTCACTGGATGAGATGAAGCGCATGCAGAACTATCCTTTCCTCGATTTCTCCAATGCCATTTGGAGCGACAATGATCTCGTAAATAGTACCGAAAAGCAATATGGCATCCATGCGCGTGGTTGCGGTCAGGTGTCCGGTAGGTGTGATACCATCTTCACCTATGCACGCCAAGTGGCCGAGCATATTGCTCAGGATTATGCACGCCATAACAATCTCACCTACGCTCAGCAGCAAGCCTATGCGCGCACTCTCTATAGCGGCGACACTCTCTATGTAACCGATAAGGCTCTCATTCAGAATGCCGTGGAGAATATCATCGTAGATGAGCTGGCTTTGGAGGAGTGCTTCGAGGGCCATCGCTTCACTGACCTCGTTCGTATCGCCGGCCATAAGAACTTGGCCGGACAGGACGGTAGCGAGTGGCTGGCGTGGAAGATTGCTCGCCGCAACAACAAGGTTACCGATGATGCTTCGCAGGTAGACGCCGTTCTGAAAGCCAAAGTCTTGGATCAGAGCAACTGGTATCTCCCTCTTCCCACAGAGTAATCCGTTGATGTTGTTAAATTCAAAAGAATAACCCCAACCCTTGCCCCGCATGCGCGTCAGCGTTTGCGGGGCTTTTGTTTTTTGTCGGTTGTGCGCGCCTCGTTGCTCGGAAATTTCAAAAAGTTGGGTGTAATGTGGCATTATGAGCGGCAAAAGTGGTATTTTTGCGTTTAGAAACAGATGGCTTCTGCCATTATGCGACTGGAAGCCAATAAGCTTATGGAAAAAATCTATCTTTTTCTGCGCTGGCTGAAGTATGCCGGCCAAAGCCTTTGCCGTTTGCCGCTGAAGATGTGGCGGTGGTATGTGGGTTTGTATAAGGGCAAACCGTGGTGGAAGCAGACAGTGTTGGTTATGGCCAGTATGGTGTTTCTGCTGTTCTTTTATATTTTCAGCGTCAGTGTGAATTTATTGTGGCTGTTTGGCCGTATGCCATCGGTGGACGATATTCTCCATCCCGAGAATGAGGAGGCCTCGGTCATCTATAGTGCCGATGGCCAATTGCTCGGTAAATTCTTTAAGGAAAACCGCACGCCGGTGGCCTATGATGACGTCAATCCCTTTTTCTTCACCACCCTTATCGATACCGAGGACGAGCGCTTTTATTCCCACCACGGTGTGGATTTCAAGGGCATCGGTGCGGCCATTAAGGACATCCTTAAGGGCAATCCCCGCGGCGCCTCCACCATCACCCAGCAGTTGGCCAAAAATATGTTCCGCGTGCGCACCCGCTATTCCACCGGACTGATTGGCAAAATCCCCGGCATTCGTATTCTTATAATGAAGACGAAGGAGGCAATCGTGGCCACGCAATTAGAGATGTGCTATACCAAACCCGAAATCCTGCGAATGTATGTCAATACCGTGGATTTCGGCAGCAACGCCTTTGGCATACGCACTGCGGCCAAGACCTATTTCGACACCACCCCCAAGGAGCTACGGCCCGAGCAGTGCGCCGTGCTTGTGGGACTGCTCAAGGCCACTTCCACCTACAACCCGCACACCAATTACGACAATTCCCTGCATCGCCGCAATGTGGTGTTGAATAATCTCTATTCCCACGGCCATCTCTCCATGCGCGAACGCGACAGTCTCTCTGCCCTGCCCATCGACATCTCTCATTATAAGATTGAGAACGTCTTTGACGGTTCTGCGCCCTATCTGCGCCAGGAGATTGCCGCCTTTTTGAAGGATAAGTTTGAGGATTTGGGCCTTGGCAGCGTGGATCTCTATAGCGATGGCCTCAAGATCTATACCACCATCGATTCCAGAATGCAACGCTATGCCGAGAGCGCCGTCATCAAGCACCTGAAAAATCTCCAGCGCTCTTTCCAACCTTCCGACCGCGTTCTTGATCGCTATACCAACTATGTTATCAAAACTCTGCCCCGCTATCGCCAACTTCAGGACGGCTCGCCGGATTCGCTCAATCATTTCTTGAGGTACGAAATCAATCGCCCGCACACTCTCACCATAAATGATCCCTATTTGGGCCCGAGGACGGTCACCATGTCCACGCGCGATTCCATCCGCACCATGCTCAGTTTCCTGCAGGCCGGTTTTGTGGTGATAGAGGGTAGTTCGCACCATGTCAAGGCATGGGTGGGCAATCTCAATTTCCGCACATGGAACCACGACAATGTGGTGGGGCTCCATCAGGTGGGCTCCACGTTCAAGGGCATCGTCTATGCGGAGGCGATAGAGCGGGGGTGGTCGCCTTGTAATCGCATTGCCGATCTCCCGCCCGAGGACGCCAAACTTAAGAAAACTCGGTGGTCGGGCCGTCAAATGCTCTTGCGCTCGGCTTTCCAGTGGAGCAAAAACGGTGCCGCTATCAATCTGTGCGCACAAGTGGGCCCGAAAAATGTGCTCCGCCTCTCGCGCAAACTGGGCATCACCGGTAAACTATATACCGACGCCCAAAACCTCACTCTCGGTTCATCGTCCATCCGCCTCAGCGAATTGGTGAATGCCTACGCCGTCATGATTGGCAATGGCTATGTGAGACAGCCTATTGTGGTTACCAAGGTGGTGGATCGCAATGGCAAGGTGGTATATAGTGAAGAGACTGAGGCTCGCCGCAAGGTTCTCTCCTCGCGCACCGCATTTTTGATGCAACAAATGCTGATGGCGGGCATGGAGGGCACATCGCGCTCGCTATATAATTATGTTAGCCCGTATATGGCCACCACGGATTTCGGCGGCAAAACCGGCACCACCAATGAGAGCGCCGATGCCCTCTTTATCGGCGTCACCCCCAATCTGGTGGGCGGCGTATGGGTAGGCGGTGAATACCGCGACATCCATCCTTACGGTTCGGGCTCCACGGTGGCCCTGCCTGTGTGGGGCACGTTCATCCAGAAAGTGCTGGGCGACACACGCTTCTCGCGCTATAAGCGCAAGTTCGCCAAGATGGGCGAGGGCGTTGTGCCTAAGCGCTGCTACCAGTGCGGCACCTACGGCTATCGCCCATCGAATAAGCCGAAGGACAGTACCGCTGTCTCCACGGAATCTGCTCCCGCCGAACAGAGCGCCGAGAGTCCCGCTACCGCGCCTACTTCCGCTCCTGTAAACGAATAATTGCTTCGCAATGTCCTCTCGCGACAGCCGATTTGAACTCCTAAGGGTGGTGGCCATCTTTTTTGTGGTGGTCCACCACCTTTTGCTTTTCGGTGCCGACGCGTGCGGCTACCTCTCTGATTTCTCGCCCTCGCCCAAAGGGATTATTGGGTCGCTATTGAATAGCGTGGTGGTTACTGGCGTGAGTCTTTTTGTGATGATAACGGGGTGGTTTGGCGTCAAGCGTGTCTGGCGCCCCATGCTTCGATTGATTGTGGTGTGCGCTGTGTTTGGCGCTGTGGCCTACGCCATCGCTTTGGCCTTGCAGGAGCTCACCGGCCTCCATCTCGCCCGCACCCGTTGGAGCCTTACTGCCCTTTTAGATAGCATGAAGTTCACCAACTGGTGGTTTATGGCTCATTATCTCATGCTGTTGTTGTGGGCGCCCCTTTTGGAAGTGGCTTTTCATCATGTAGATTGCCGCGGAATGGAGCGCATCGTGATATGTCTGCTCGTATTTAATATTGTGTTCGGCTTCGCGTGGGGGTATGTCAATAGTTCGGGATATAATGTCATCCATTTTATATTGCTCTATGCCCTTGCGCGGTATATGCGCCTTTTTCCGAAATCGCCGTTTGTTTGCTTTCTCCGTTCCCACGCCGTGATTGTCATTGTTGCTTGTGTCTTGACGATGACTGCCCTTTTCTTGCTCAATCCCTCCTGTTGGCCAAAATCCCATACCCCAGCGGTGTGGAATTATAATGACCCTCTCGTCATCCTTGAGTCGATGGCTATCTTTTCTCTTTTCGTAAGAATTAAATCTAACGACCAGTCCACTAATTTTCAGCACCAACCCACCGCTTCGCCTCATTCACAAATTCTTTCTCCTCACTCGTCTATTCTTCCTCCTCACCCACAGGCCTTTTCGCCCGATTTGCGCGAAAGTGCTTGCCCCGTTCGCGCAAATTTCTATCACCCCCGTGTCAATTTTGTAGCCCGCTATGTTTTGGGCATCTATCTTTTGCAGAGTGCACCCGCGATAGTGCTTTTTCGTAACGCCCTCGGTCGTCAGGCTTTCTCTTTTGGCAAAGGCCTTTGCCCCATAAGTGAAAGTATGCCAATGATGAGCGATATTTGCTCTGCTGTTTGCGGTTATATCAGCCTGTTCTTATTGGCGGTAGTGCTGTGTGTAGTCTGTTGGCTTGTTAGTTGGGGAATTATGTCCGCCATCGATTGCGTCAAGGGGCGTCTGAAAATGCTTTGCGCACACGCAATGTTTTTATTTAACCGATAGGGGCGAGTTTTGCACGGCCAGATGTGTGGCATAATTACAAAACATTGGACTTTTTCAGCGCCTCCCGCAAAACCTGACCCTACTGAATCCGTCATGTCGCGTCCCAACACGTATTTTCGACAATTAATTGTTGGTTATTGCCCGAATGCGGATAAAATACGGCGCCAATAATTCTTGAATATTCGTGGATAATTTGCGGAAATTCGTGTAAAAATCAAAAAATCCCGAGAAAGTTTGCGTTCACAGTGCTGTAACAATAAGTTAACAGTACTGTTTAGTTATTGTTACAGCACTGTAACATTATCTAAACAGTACTGTTAACGCAAACTATCGCGCGATTTTTTTGATTTTCCACGCGTTTAGATGGCGTAAGGACACAAAAAATCCCTCCGAAATGGGAGGGAGGGGAATTTATCTATTATGTTTGCTTGGCAATGAGGGCGCTTCAGTCTGGCTTTGGGGCGGTTCTGCTTGGTTATGGGT
>CAZQVW010000009.1:0-21088 GCA_964596865.1 uncultured Bacteroidaceae bacterium | reverse complement strand
TAGTTATTGTTACAGCACTGTTAACGATAGTCAAAACGATTGGATGTAACTTTTAGGACGGGAAAAATTGAAATAAGGACGCGACAAAATCCCCTTTCCGCACAGAAAACATCATTCATAGCTAAAAATCCTGCCCCATTGCCGTAACATGGACGTCTTTTACATGAATGCCCACAAATTATCCACGAATTTCTCATTAATTTATTGATGATAATTCGTGTACATTCGTGGCAATTCGTGTGAAAAATAAAAACATCCACATCCGAACACTTGCTCGCGGCGCATTACCTAACAACTAATGCTCACAAAAATCAAATTTACTCCCTCTTTCTCACCATCTTTTGTGACTAAAACGCGCAGAGCGTACAAATATTCGCTTTTTTAGTGTTAAATAACGCAAAAAGAGCCCCCCCCCGTAAATTTTACTGTACTTTTGTAGCGAAAAGGTAAAACATAGGCGACTCAATTCGCCAAAACGCTGATTACGACTATGCCTACGCTGGCCTGAAAACAACGCTATAATACCTGAAAAACAACAAACTAAACTATAACAACTTAAATTTAACATCTATGAAGAAAACCTACTTCTCCCCCAGCCTCCGCGCCATGCGTTTGGACGGCGGCACAATGATGAACTCCGCCTCCACCACCATAGGCGCAAAAACAAACGCAGTTGATGCCACAGAGCAGCAAAGCGACATCTTTTGGTCTAAAACTTTCGGCGGCAATATCACCGATGACACCGATTCCTCCGCACCCGAGGAATAACACCTTATTTTATTAATCTTAAAACAAAGAATCTATGAAAAAATTCTACTCAATTATAGCTCTACTGACGGCATTTACAGTAGGTACATGGGCAGACGTGACTCCGATAGTATCGGGAACAAAAATTATTACAATTGGCGATGCCGTAACTGATTTATCTACCTTGTCTGATGACGCATACTACGTTCTTCAAAGCCAAGGCACAAGTACTTATTATTACGAAACTAATGATAATAAAATTGCCAACGGAACGAGCAACAGTTCTGCTATTACAACAGACTATTTAGTAAAGATTACCAAAAGTAGTAATACAACTGGAAATTATTACACTATCCAAGCAGCTTCGGGAAATTACTACCAAGCACTAAATACAACTTCTACCCAACTTACTACCGGAGAAGAAAGTTCCGATTATTTGATTATTTCACAGAGTTCTAATTGGTTCTTCCGACAAGTAATCAATGGTCAAAACTACAATATAAACAATTATGGCCACCAGCCATACGGAGCTACAGGGACAGGAGCTTTCTCGCAAATCAAAATATATTCAGCTACCCTTTCTGATGCTGTTACAATAACATGGACCATAAACTATGGTGACAATAAACGCACTACTTATACACAAAAAGCAGAACCTAATAGCACTGTGTCTTGTGACGCCTCCTACCCGTTCACAACAATAACAGGCAGTGTTAATGTCGGTACAGAAGATTGTACAGATAATGCAACGGCAACGTTCAACACTCCATTTACAGCTTCTACCGATTACGCTACAGCTACATGGTATTACTTAAAATCAGGACGCGGAACACATTACGCTTATTACAATAATAGCAATAGTAATGTAAACACGAATACAAGTAAAACAAATACAGAAGATTACAAATGGGCATTTATTGGAAACCCTATAGACGGATATAAAGTCATTAACAAAGCAAGCGGCGAAAGCAAATATGTATATGCAGCCAACGGAAGCAATAACACAATGTTATCACTGTCAGACACCGAAACAACGTGGCAAATTGTAGACGGTTCTGCGCAAGCTGCAAAAACATTTACATTCTACTTAAATGGAACGCAGGGTGGCTATTGGAACTCTTACGATAATCAAAGTGCTATTGGTATGTGGCAAGAATCAGTTACGGATAATGGTTCTCGTTGGCTCGTAGAAGACGCACCAGCCACAGAATATTCAGACCTCACCGCATACAATACTACATTAAATTTGGCCAACAACTTTTACGACAACTTTGATGATAACACGAATTTAGGTACAGGAATTGGCCAATATTCTGGTAGCAATAAAGCAGAACTAAAAGAAGTTATTGACGCAAACAGTGGCAAGACCCAAAATGATGAACAAAGTGATATAGATGCCGCAACTGCAGCATTGACTGCGGCTATTAACAAGTTTACAATAACAACACCAACAACAGCAAAATTCTATAAATTTAGGAGTGCAAATTCGAATGGCTATTTAACTTCACCGGCAATTGGCAGTTCAGACCAATTCAGCGCTTCTAAAACAGATGCAGATGAAACAACGATTTGGTTCTGCACCACTTCTCACAACGGCGCTAACAATGGTATCATTTCATACACTGCTGGCGAATACATCCATCCTACAAATAGGAGTTTGACAACAACTGCAAATTGGAATGGTTACGATTGGATGGCTAATACAAGCACAGTAGGAACATATACTATCTTTAACAAATCCGGCGGTTATAAACCTCTTAATAGTACAGAAGATGGAGTTGTGGGAAATGGCACTTGGAACAACAATGTAGAGACCACACAGAAGCAATATGCTTGGTATATAGAAGAAGTTACCTCCCTCCCCGTAACTATGCACCAGTCTGGAAGCAACTACTACGCTACTGTGTGCGTGCCCGTAGCAACTACAGTAAACGGCGCCACAGCATACTATGTTTCCAGCCTTAGCGATAATTACCAAACCGAGGGCGGCTACGCTACACTTACAGAGTTTACCGATGGCATTATCCCCGCTAACACTGCCGCAATCCTCATTGGCACTGATAGCATTGTTAGCCTCGAAGTAAGCGAACAGACAGGCACAGAGGTGACCAGCAGTTTGGCAGGCTCGTTCACCGCAACCCGGCCCAGCACGGACAACTATTATTTCGGCCAGAAAGGCGGTACTGCCGGTTTCTATGCTGTAACAAACATTCCCGCCGACAAATATATCAGCAACACGGCTTGGCTCGCAGGCAACAGTGCGTCGTCCAGCAAGGGCTTCACCTTTGTGTTCGGCGATAACGACCCCACGGGCATCAACAATGCCACTGCCGAAGACGCCATCAAGACAAATGGTGTACGCTACAATGTGCAAGGCCAGCGCGTAGGCGAGGGCTACAAGGGCATTGTCATCATCAATGGCAAGAAGTATCTAATCAAATAGATTCTCAACGCAAATATGGGTTAGGTTAATACCCATAGAAATGGTAATAATTTTGTTTGGCGGCTTCGCAGTGATGCGCGGCCGCCATTTTTATTGCGGCCTATTGCGGACTGTCGTGGAATATAGTGGACCGTTGCGGACTGTTGCGGAATATAGCGAGCCGTTGCGGGCACAAACGCCGCGTTCTCCAATTGTTGCCGTGCGCAAGCACTTTTTATACATGAATTGCCACAAATCAAACACGAATTTTTCATTAATTTATTGAAGACAATTCGCGGTAATTCGCAGTAATTCGTGTGAGAAACAAGATAATAACAAGCGGAAAGGGAAATTATTGGTGGCGAAAAATGGGACCGAAGTAAGTGGGGCCGTGGCCGTGGCCGAGGTGGTGCGAGGCGCCGGCTGTGAGAGACTGGAAAACGAAATGGGCGGCGCCACGGGCGGCATCGTTAAGCGAAAGACCGCGAGCTAAATACCCCGCCAGGGCAGAGGAGAGCGTGCAACCGGTGCCATGCGTGTTATTAGTGGCTACGCGGGGGTGAGTAAAATGGAGAATCTCGTTTGTTTCGGCGTTGAAAAAGATGTCGGTGAGGGTGTCGCCATCGCTGTGGCCGCCTTTCAGATACACCGATGCACCACCGGCTTCTGCCGACAGTGAGCGCGCCCATTGTTCATAATTGATTGTGGGGGCAACGGTGGTGGTAGGAGTGGAGATAGGGGCGTCAGAGGCGGAAATTGCACCATTAGGAGCGGATATCGAGCCACCAGAGGCGGAGAGGGGGCTATCTGCGGCGCTTGCACCGATGCTTCGCGCTTCTGGCAGGTTGGGCGTGATTACGCGCGCCAGCTTCATGATGTCCAACATTGGATTAATGCCGCTTGCGTCAAACAGCTTTGCGCCGGACGTGGAATGAATGATGGTATCTACAACTATATTGCCCTTTACGCTGGCAGAATTGATGCTCAGATAGCGTAAAAGTATGTCTTTCACTCCTCTTGCGGCCTGTTCGTCGCCCAGCATTCCCACTTTCACGGCATTGGGTACAATATCCGAGAGCAGAGCGTAGCCCTGCTCCCTTACCTGCTCCCTCGTCTGCGGCCATACGTGGCTAACGCCCACGGTGTTTTGCGCGGTAATGGCTGTAACCACCGCCATGCCAAAGCACCCTGCGGCCTCAATCGCACGCGCGTCGGCCAAAATGCCCGCACCGCCGCATGAATCCATGCCAGCGATGCTCATCACCACCGGAATGTGCTCTATTGTCTCCATTTTCTACACTTTTCTACGGCTATTTCTACATTACCACATAGACTGCCGCACTCTTCTTTGCACCTAAGACCCGCTTACAATGAAGCAAGAGCCAAACAGCACAGCCGACAATGCCGGTATCATCAAGATTTTCGCGTACTTCATAATAGTTACAATAATAATTCTGCGATTTTGTTTATTGTTTGGGACAAAGGTAGCGGTTTCTTTTTGTAAAGGCCCCAAACCGCAACGACTTTTTTGAAAAACAAGGAATGCTTGGGTGGGAATGACGCAAAATAAAGCAGCAACAACGAAAAAAGGGATTCTGCCGGAAAGCAAAATCCCTGTGTAAACGTTACTTATTGTTGTTGTTCTAGGCGGATTCGAACCACCACTGAGAGAACCAAAAACTCTAGTGCTACCATTACACCATAGAACAGTATTGCACTCCCCGATCGCAAGCCCCACTGCTCGCGGAAAGTGCACAAACCGGTGAGTCCACCGAATGTTTGCGCGGCAAAGGTACGCATTTCTTTTGGCAAACGCCATAAAAGTGGCCCTAATTTTTCGCAAAAATCACTTTTTGCTGATATTTTGGGGAGTGTTGGAGCCAAAAGGATTAGTGCGTAGCGCGAGTGGATTGCGCATTGCCGCTGTTATGAGCTTGCTCCATAAAGAGCAGGAGGCGGTTGGTTACGTTGGTGCGGCTCACTCCGCTATCAAAATCCAAAGTAAGGTAGTTGATGTCGGGAAAGCGGCGGCGGATGGCGTTGGCCACGCCCTTTGCTATGATATGATTGGCAATACAGCCAAACGGCTGGAGCGAGACCACGTTCTTAACGCCACCTTCGGCCATCTCCACAATCTCGGCGGGCAACAGCCAGCCTTCGCCAAACTGGGCCGCACCCTTTACGATGCCTTCGGCTCCCTTGGCTTGCTCAAAGATGTCGGTAAATGGGCGCCACGCCTTGAAGCGCGAGCCCAAACGATTAATCTTGCGGATGCGGCGCTTCACCATGGCATAAAGCAGGTGCACAACCAGCGGGTTAGTGCCGCCCTTGCGCAGGCCCATGCGCTTGTTTTGGAGGATATTGACAAACTCCTGCAGGAAGAATGGGGAAATCAGCGGCGGCACCACCTCCAGCCCCTTGTTGGTGAGCTGATGAATCACCTCCTGATGGGCGAAATGGTGGAATTTCAGGAATATCTCGCCCACGATGCCCACCTTATCGGTTTGGCGCGGGCGAGTGATGAGGTCAAACTCCTCTGCGGCATCGCCCACACAGCGCATGATGCCTTTCACATCGTTGTTTCTGACGCAATCGGCGCCGCGGCGCAGGTATTTATCGCGCAGGGATTCGCTGAGACCCGGAGCAATCTCGCGGGGCAGGGCGCCGTAATACATCTTGGCCATAGTGTCGGCATAGAGCAGGGCGCTCAAAAGGATAGGCGCCACCTTGCGCCAGTTGATATGGAAGAAATTGCCGCTGTCCTGCTGGGAGTGGGTGGTAACGCCCACGGTGATGACCGGCACCTGCTGTAGGCCGCTCTCTATCAAGGCGCGCTTGATGAGACCGGCGTAGTTGGTGGCGCGACACTGGCCGCCCGTCTGGGTGATGCCCACGGCCACCTTGTTGAGGTCATAGCGGCCGGATTTCAGGGCCTTTATAAAATCGCCCACGATGAGCGTGGCGGGGTAGCACACCTCGTTGTTGGAGTATTTCAGGCCCAAACGCGCGGACTCCTCGTCGCCCATGGGCAATACCTCCATATTATAGCCAATCAAATCGGCAAAGGCCTGCAATAGGTCGCTGACATATTCGCTGATGAATGGCACAAGGATGGTGGGACGCTCCTTCATATCCTCGGCTTTGGGCAGGGAAACAGGTTCGGCCACTTTCCGGTCGCTTCCTGCGCCATTCTGCCCCGCCTGTTCGTCATTAGATAAGGTTTGATTGCCTGCAGATACTGGTTGTTCGTCATTTGATAGTGCCTTGTTGTCTGCAGATTTGGATAAGGCCTGTTCGCGGATACTTTCAATGAGAGAGCGCACGCGCAGGCGCAGCGACCCGAGGTTTTGCACGTCATCGATTTTGAGCAGGGTGAGCGTCTTGTCGTAGCGCTGGAGCAGGGCGCGCACCTCGTCCTGAATGAAAGCGTCGGGGCCGCAACCAAACGAAGTCATCTCCACAAACTGGACGTCGTTGCCCTTCTCCCCGGCCCATTGCGCGGCCTTGATAATCCTATTGGGGAAAGCCCACTGGCGCACAGAGAGCGTTTCACCATCGCTAAGGGTGGGCGACAGCCTCACGATGTCGTCGCTGATGACATTCACGCCCAGCGCACTTAGCATCTCGCTCAAACGGTGCTGCACCAAGTCGTCCGTGTGGTAGGGACGGCCGGCCAAAAGGATGGTGAGCGCGCCCTCACTGCGAGAGGCGTTGTAGATTTCTATGTTTTTGTCGCGCAAGGCCACCTCAAACTCTCTCTGCGCATCTAATGCTGCGCGGAAAGCCTTACTGATAGTATGCGACCCCACGCCCAGGCCTTTCAGGTATTTCTTAATCTGTTTGAAAAGCAGGGCGTTGTCGGAGAAATTGACCACGGGCGAATCTATGCTCACGTTGGTGGATTGCGAACTGCGCACCACATCGGAATAGCCCGACACTATGGGGCAATTGTAACTGTTTACGGCCGTGGCGGAGTCCTTGCGCTCAAAGACTGTGTAGGGCATGAGGATGCGCTCCACGCCGCTGCGCTCTAATTCCGCGATATGACTGTGCACCAATTTGGCGGGAAAGCAGATATTGTCGCTCATCACGTGGCACAATGCGGCCTCGTAGGGTTTCATCTGCGAGGGCGAGGACAATACCACGCGGAAACCGCAATCTGTGAGCAACCGATGCCAGAAAGGATACTCCTCGTACATGTTCAGCACGCGGGGAATACCAATAGTGCGCTCGGCGTCCTCCAATACAGGGCGCTCAAACAGGAGTTTATATTTCTCGGGGTAGATATTCAGGCCTTTGCGAACATCCTTGCCGCTATTAGAGAAAACGCGCTCGCATTTGTTGCCGCTATAATAAACCTTGCCGGAGCGAAAGCGGTAGCGCAAGACGGCGCAGCGGTTTTCGCACCCTTTGCAATGGAGCTCTTTGCTTTCGTAATCGGCCACGGCCAAGAGGTCGTCAATCGTGCGGGCGGGGGATAAGTGATTCGCGTGATTTTGCGCCTTTCCAGCCGCATACAGGGCGCAGCCATAGGCGCCCATCATCTCCGGCATGGAGGAGCGGGCCACTTCGGTCTCGGTCAGCTTCTCCAAAGCCCTCACTACGGCATCATTGCGCATGGTGCCGCCCTGCACCACGATTCTGCGGCCCAGTTCTTTCGTGCTGGAGAGCTTGAGCACCTTGTTCAGGCAATTGCTCACCACGGAATAGGCCAATCCTGCGGAGATGTCGGCGGCAGAAGCGCCTTCGCGCAACACCTGTTTGATTTTTGAGTTCATAAAGACGGTGCAGCGTGTGCCGAGGTCGGAGGGATGGGGGGCGGTGCAGGCCATACGGCTGAATTCCTCCACGCCGTAGCCCAGACTTTGGGCGAACGTCTGGATAAACGTGCCGCAACCGGAGGAGCAGGCCTCGTTCAGTTCCATTCTTTTGATGACACCGCCCTCAATAAAGACGGCTTTCATGTCTTGGCCGCCGATGTCGAGGATAAACGACACATCGGGCATCAATCGCCGCGCGGCCTGATAGTGGGCCATCGTCTCGATGATGCCGTGGTCGAGGGAAAGGGCGGCCTTGATGAGCTCTTCGCCGTAGCCGGTGGAGCAGGAGTCCACGATACTAAGGGTGGCGCCCTCTTTTTGGGCTTTCTCTTTCAGTTGAGCCAGTCCCTGCATGGCCACTCCGATGGGATTGCCCTTGCTGGGGGCGTAGAAAGAGAAGAGAATGTCTCCGTTGGGGCGCATGGCGATGAGCTTGGTGGTGGTGGAACCGGAATCGATGCCGATAGTCACGTCTTCGTGAGCCTTCATGGGCTTCACGTCCACATTATAGCGCTCTTTTCGCTTGCGCCACTGTTGCCATTCCTCCTTGGAGGCGAACAAGGGGTCGGGCCCGTTGTTGCCCTTGACGGGAATGTCTTTATTGAGCCTACTGATGATTTCTTTCAGCGTGAGGGGCGCAGGCAGCGTGTCTTGCGCGGCCTGTTCTAATTGACTGCTCACCCTTAGGGCGCAGCCCATGGCGGGCACAAGGTTACTTTTGTCGCTGTATATGAGGTCGCTCTCCTGCCAATGCATATAATCGGTGAAGGCTTTCCTCAGTGCGGGCAGATAAGTGAGCGGACCGCCGATGAGCATCACGGGCGTTTGGATTGTGCAACCGTGGGCCAGCGTGGTAACAGTCTGTACGGCGATAGAGTGGAACACAGCCATGGCGATGTCGTTGCGCGGCACGTTTCTACTAATCAGGTTCTGCACATCGGTCTTGGCAAACACGCCGCAGCGGGCAGCGATAGTTACTTCGTGCTCACTTTTTAGGGCCATATCGCTCAGCTCCTTGTTGCTCACGCCGAGGAGCACCGCCATTTGGTCTATGAAGGAGCCTGTGCCACCCGCGCAGTTGCCGTTCATGCGCAGTTCAAAACTGCTTCGCTCGCCCGCCGACCGGCTCGCACCCCCTGTCTGTGCAGAACGGCATGCTATACCGGCTCCATGCCCTGTCTGGCGTGCCACATTGTCTCCAGACACTGTCTGGTTGCCTGCAGTGGCTGACTGCCGGCGGAGGACTATTTTGGAGTCTTCGCCACCTATGTCGATGAGTGTTTGCACTTCGGGGTGCATTTGGCGAAGATAGGTTGTGGCGGCCACCACCTCCTGCACGAACGGAGCTTTGGCTTTGGCGCCTGTGGTGGTTTTGTTGCTCAACTGCTCGCTCACTGCCATTCCCACGGAGCCCGTTACGCAAACCACGGCCTTTGCCTCTGCGCCTATGAGCGCGGCGGCGTTGTGGAGGTGGCCGATAAGCACCTCTTTCACCTTGGCGTTATGACGATCATAGGCGGAGAATACCAACTTCCCGCTTTCGTCCATCACCACGGTCTTCACCGTGGTGGAGCCCACGTCTATTCCGATACGATATGTCTGCTCTTTCATCGTGATGCCGTTCCAAAAAGTATGATTGCTGTTTTCATTCGGCGATAATAGCCAACAATGCGCTTTCCGCCTATAACCTTTTGTGTCAAACGAAAGGCAAAATTACTACTTTTTCCCCACAACATTATAAAATCAATAATATTTAGCATTTCCACGCCCCATAACGTGGGGGGTATTGTGCATGCCGTTGGATGTGGCACACCAAAATAAACAACACTACTACAAAACAACAGACGTTTTCAACAACCACGTACATAATCCGCCCTACAAGGCTTAATATCTACGCCTTTTTTCTTCACCAAGCACTAATTATTCCGCCTTTTCCCACTTTTTGCAGGCCATTTGGGTATCACAAATAAGATTGTTACTAAATTTGTACGGTGAAAAGGGGGATAGCGCGCCCTTTTCGATTGCCTGAAAGCAAGATGCGCCCGCCGGATACAACCAACTTCCCCGCGCGGCCGCTTCATCAACAACTTGTAAACCATAAACATAATATCATTATGATTAAACTGCTTTTCTTAGGAAATTTGGGCGGAGGCGAGCTCATCATTATCGCCCTTGTGATACTCTTGCTATTTGGCGGCAAAAAGATTCCCGAACTGATGAAGGGCTTGGGCAAGGGAGTGAAGAGTTTTAAGGACGGCATGAACGAAGTGGAGAAGCAGATAGACGACGCTCCCGCCGACAGCAAATCACAATCCGACAGCGACAAATCCCAGCCCGGCAACAATTCATCGAAATCCGCATAGATTTAGCAACACACCTCGTCCGTGTATTGATTTAGTCGGTAGGGGCAGGTTTTATACCCGCCCGCCCCACAAAGGTGAGGGTGTATTATTGCATGCCGTTGGGCGCAGGCTATATTGTGCCCCCCTAATTAATACGCTTTACCCCATGACAAAGGAAACCCCTAACACTATCCCGCCGCACACCGAAGAGAAGGAGATGTCTTTTTGGGATCATTTGGAGGTGTTGCGCTGGGCGATATTCAGAGTCCTCGGCCTCTTTACGGTTTTCTTTGTGATAATGCTGTGGCTGATGCCGCGCATCTTCTCCACGTTCGTGCTGGGCCCTACATCGGGCCAGTTTTTTGTGTACCGGTGGCTCAACAAGTGGACACACGGGATCTTTGGCTTCGACCCCAACTTCCACGTCCAGATTATCAACATCAATGTAACGTCGCAATTCTTGACCCACATAAATACCTCCCTGGCTTTCGCCGGAGTGATGACGTTCCCTTTCCTGGTCTACGAAATTTGGAAATACATTAAGCCCGCGCTCTATTCCAATGAGATACGCAATGTCCGCAAAGCCTTTTTTGGCGGCACACTGATGTTCTACCTCGGCTGCGCCATGGGCTATCTATTGGTATTCCCCTTCACATTCCGCTTTTTGGTGGAATACAACCTCAGTTCGGAAATCATAAACCAGATTAACCTGCAATCGTATATCAACAACTTCACCATGCTCATCCTCGTCATGGGCATAGTGTTTGAGATGCCCTTGTTGGCGTGGCTATTAAGTGCGATGGGCGTGCTCCACCGCCAGTTTTTGCAGACCTATCGCCGTCATGCCGTGGTCATATTACTGGTGTTGGCCGCTTTTATTACGCCCTCGGGCGACCCTTTCACCCTGATGCTGGTGTTTGTTCCGCTTTACCTCCTTTTTGAACTGTCCGTAGTGGTGGTAAAGCCCCGAAAGAACGGGGTTTAATTATTGTGTAGGGGGCGATTAGGCATTGAGGAACGATATGCCATGTATGGGGTCCCCGAAACAAATTTATTTGGAGTGGGGTGGCGGTTATCCGCCCTGCAATCGTTCCGTTGCAAAATGCAACAGAAACGATTGGTCAAATATCAACACTTCGCGCTTGTAGAAAGAGTTTTCTGTCTCTTATATTTGCACGATTAAATAATTTTACTCCGCTGTTGCGCCGTCCTTATAGTCGTAGGCGTGGCGGGGATAGTCGATAGTGTAGTGAAGGCCGCGGCTTTCCTTGCGCTCGATGGCCTGACGCGTAACAAGGTAGCCCACATTGATGGCATTGCGGAGTTCGCAGATGTCGCGGGTGGCCTTGACGCGCTTAAACAGTTCCTCTGTCTCTTCATAAAGGAGGTCGAGGCGCGTCCAAGCGCGGTGGAGGCGCAGATTGCTGCGCACAATGCCCACGTAATTCGACATTGTCTGCCCCACTTCGCGCATATCCTGCGCGATAAGCACCTTCTCCTCGTTGGTCATCGTGCCCTCGTCGTTCCATTCCGGCACCTTCGTGTTAAACGAATAGCCATCCACCAGAGAAAGCGAGTGCTTGGCGGCAGCATCGGCGTAGACAACGGCCTCTATCAGGGAATTGCTGGCCAGACGGTTGCCGCCGTGTAATCCTGTGCAGGAGCATTCGCCCACAGCATATAGGCGGTGGATAGAACTCTCTCCATTGAGGTCTACCTTGATGCCGCCGCATAGATAATGGGCGCAGGGAGTTACGGGGATATACTCCTTGGTGATGTCGATGCCGATGGAAAGGCATTTTTTATAGATATTGGGGAAGTGGGCCTTGGTCTGCTCGGGATCTTTGTGGGTTACGTCCAGACATACGTGGTCGAGCCCGTGGATTTTCATCTCCTTGTCGATGGCACGGGCCACTATGTCGCGCGGCGCAAGGGAGAGACGCTTATCATACTTCTGCATAAACTCCTCGCCATTGGGCAGACGCAGGATTCCGCCGTAGCCGCGCATGGCTTCGGTGATAAGAAAGGCGGGGTGGGTCTCGCCGGGGTGAAAAAGGGCGGTGGGGTGGAATTGCACAAACTCCATATCCTTCACAGTGGCCTTGGCGCGATAGGCCATGGCGATACCGTCGCCTGTGGCGATGTTAGGATTGGTGGTGGAGGCGTAGATAGCGCCAATCCCACCGGTGGCAAGGAGCGTTACGCGGGAAAGGAAAGTGTCTACCTTGCCCGTATCGGGGTCAAGGATGTAGGCGCCGTAGCATTCGATGTCGGGCGTGTGGCGCGTAACCTCCACGCCCAGATGATGCTGCGTAATAATTTCCACAGCAAAGTGATTTTCCAGTAGTTTGATGTTTGGCTGGCGGCGCACGGCCTCAATCAGTCCTCTTTGTATCTCAAAACCGCTGTCGTCGGCGTGGTGGAGGATACGAAACTGGGAATGACCGCCCTCCTTGTGGAGGTCGTAGGTGCCGTCCTCCTTCTTATCGAAATTCACGCCCCAACTAACCAAGCGCTTGATGCCCTCGGGAGCACCCTCCACCACCTGCTTGACAGCCGCGGGGTCGCTAATGTAATCGCCGGCCACCATGGTGTCGTGGATATGCTGCTGAAAGTCGTCTACCTTGAGATTGGTAACAGAAGCGATGCCACCCTGCGCTTTGGCGGTGTTGGCTTCATCGATAGTGGTCTTGCAAACGAGGGCCACCTTGTATTTGCGGCTCTTGGCCACCTGAAGGGCAAACGACATACCGGCCACGCCCGAGCCAATCACCAGAAAATCAAACTTGCGTATCATCTTATCTATGTTTTCTACGTATTTGCCGCAAAATTACTCTTTTTCCTTTTATCCGGCGCATAATCGGGCGAAAATCATTAACTTTGCATTGATATGAAACGCTTTTCCAAAAAATTTCTTTTCCTCGGTTTCCTATTATTTTTCGGGGCTATGCCCGGGCGTAGCGCCATTGCCACCCCCGACACCACCCTCACCGACACCGTCGATGTTTCCCCCTCACGCCCTCTGCGCGAAAGGATTGATAATATCGTGGCCAGCGACCCTCTGCTCCTTCGCTCGCAGATGGCCATGCTCGTCTACGATTTAGACGCAGACACTGTGGTTTACGACTACGGTTCTTTGCAACTAATGCGCCCCGCGTCCGTTATCAAACTGCTCACTGCCACCACCGCCCTGCATAATCTGGGGGCCGATTATCTTTTTCGCACTCGTTTATTGGCGCGAGGCTTCGTCCGCGACTCCGTCTTTTATGGCGACCTCTTTATTAAGGGCGGTTTCGACCCCCTCTTCACCCACGACGACATGTATTCTTTCGTCCAAAGCATCAGGCGACGCGGCATTCGCGCCATCAGGGGGCATATCTTCGCCGACCTATCGTTTAAGGACACCCTGAAATGGGGGCGCGGCTGGTGTTGGGACGACAAGGAGCAGACCCTCACGCCCCTGCTCTATGATGCGCGCGACACATTCATGCCACGATTCTTTCGCACGCTCGACATCGACTCCGTTTCCCACCCAGCAAATTATTCGCGCGCCACATTACTGGCGGCCCAGCAGCAATCAGAGTCGTTAGTAGCCACTCCCGCCAACAAACAATCCATTATCGACACCATTACCGCCAACCCGCAGACCAACGCCGCCTCCTTGGACTTCTCCGCTTTCCCAATAGAGCAATGGGATGTGCGCACACATTCCATTTCCCAGATGTTGCCCCGTATGCTCAAGGCTTCAGACAATCTCTACGCCGAAGCGTTGTTCTATCAGTTGGGCGCCGCCGACACCATGCCCTTTGCTTCCGCCTTAGCTTCGGCGCAAAAGGAATACGATTTGCTTTTGGAGCTCGGCCTCAACCCTGGCGACTACAGTATTGCCGATGGCAGTGGCCTCTCTATCTACAATCTGCTCACGCCGCAGCTGGTGGTACGCCTATTGCGCTACGTATGGCAAACGCCGGACATCAGCGGCACGCTCATCCCTTGCCTGCCGGTGATGGGAGAGGACGGCACACTGCGCCGCCGCCTCAAAAACACGCCCGCACAAGAAAACATTATCGCCAAGACCGGCACTCTCTCTCATGTGGCCTCACTTGCCGGTTATGCCACCACTCCCACGGGCACTCACCTCGCCTTTTGCATCTTCAATCAGGGCGTTCGCACCTCCCAAGAGGGTCGCGACTTCCAAAACAGAATCTGCCTGCAGATGGTGAAGTAGCTATTTGTTGGCCCCCACATATTTTCATGCGAAAATAATCGGTTTTCTTGTGCAGAAGGCATGTGCTAAAACAAAACATTGCACATACAACTTACGCCACGCATTACCCGTAGTTCCTTTTGCGCCCGCCCACTCCCCCTAACAGTGAGATTTTTGGCCTTTTTCTCCCTCTAACAGGGAGATTTCTCGCACATTTCTCCCTCCTTGAGGGAGATTTTCGCAAAATTTCTCCCCGATAGAGGGATTTTTGCGTCTTCTGACATTACCATCAAAATTTTCCGAAAAATTCGTGTCCAATTTGCGGTAATTCGTGTAGGATTTTTATCGTTTTTAGCCAGTCAGGGGCGGATTAGCCGCGAAACAGCGTGCCATCCGCCCCTGATTTCTCGCTCAATACATTGCGTGTATCGAAAGCGTTTTGAGAGTTTAGAAGAAATAGCCCACGTGGAGCTGGAAGGTGCCGGCCTTAAAGGAGGCATTCTTGCCCTGCAGCTCTACGGGGAGCTCCGCGGTGTTGGTAACCTTGGCAAACTTGCTGAGAGGGAAATTATAGCCGATACCGGCCTCCAGATGTTTGAGCAACTTCACGCCTGCCCCGATATTATAGCTGAGAATGGAGTTTTTGTATTTGAATTTTGTGCCCACAACGTTGCTGAACGAGCCATCACCCACGTTGAAACCAAACTGCGGGCCGGTGGCCACATACACGGCAATCAGCGATGAGAAGCCAAACTGGTAGCGGAGGTTGATGGGAATCTCGAGGGTGCGGAATTGCGTCGATTTCTTTGAGGTGACGCCGTCACTGCCATCAAGGGTGGCGGGAATGGTCTCCTCGGTGGAGATGCCGCGCTGGGAATAGAGCAGTGAGGCGTCAAGACCGATGCCAACGATGGGGAGATGAGCCTCCACTTTCGGGCCGATAAACCATCCTGCCCTGTTTTTGGAGTCGTAATTACTGGACACGTGCTTGTAATCCACTTTAGTAACGTTAAGACCGCCCACCACACCGAGTTTTATTTGCGCGGAAGTCGGCTGAATGCCCACACACAGCAAAGCTAATAGGGCAATAACAAAGGATTTTTTCATAATTGATAAACGTAAATGATGAATGTTAGGAATTGACAGTGGGTTAATGAATGTATAGGGGTGAGAAAAACAGCAGCAACAGACGAATACTTGCCGTTTGTCTGCAAAAGTAGGCATTTTCTCCATCATTAGGGGGCAAAAAGGTGATTTTATTGGATTTTTCGACTTTCATTCAGCGGAATAAAGTACTTTTGCGTTAAGAAAAGGTAACTATGCAAACACAACGACTTCATCAAGAGCAGAGGCAAGAGCAGGTGCAGGAGCAAGTGCAGCAGATGCGCCCGCTATTGCAGGCAGAGATAAGGGTGTTGCGTATGTCGCAGCAGGAATTTGAGCAAGATGTGCGCACTCAGCTCAATACCAACCCCGCGTTGGAGGAAGAAGGCAACAGCTCCGCCGATTATAGTGGCGAAGGAGCGGAGGGGGGAGCCGATTCCCTGCCGGAAGGCCTCGGCGATGCGCGCCAGACCGAGGAGACTGGGCAGGAAACCGGCAGCGCAGACACCGATGATGCCCCCTCCGAATCCGATAATCAGAACGAATATGCCCGCGAGGACTATGAGCGCGACAGTATCAACGACTACCAGCCGGACGACATCCCGTCTTACTATGATCCCGACGACACGCGCGAGCATGTGGTGGCCGACCAGACCTCTTTCTACGATTTATTGAAAGAGCAAGCCGCCAGCGCCGACCTCACTCCCCTGCAAAGCCGCATCATGGACTATCTGATTGGTTCGCTCGACGACGACGGTTTTCTGCGCAAGAGTGCCGCCGTCCTATGCGACGAGATGGAGATCTACGAAGACATTCAGACCACCCCCGAGGAGGTGGAGAAGGTGATTCGTGTGCTTCAGGGCTTTGACCCCGCGGGCATCGGCGCTCACGACCTCCGCGAAAGCCTTATCATTCAGGTGCGCTCGCGCGATGACAACAGTCCGCTGCGCCCATTGGTGCTGGATATTCTTCAGCGCGGCTTTGATGATTACAAAAACAAGCATTACGACCGCCTTTGCCAGCGTTTCCACACCGACAAACAGACGTTGGACAAGGTCTATGCCTACGTGCGTCGGCTCAATCCGCGCCCGGCCGGTTCTGCCGATGCCGTCAGTGAGGGAGGCGCAGCCCAGGTGATGCCGGATTTCGAGGTAAGGGAGCAGGGCGATGGCTTTGAGGTGCGCCTATTGGATTCCCACGTCCCGCGTATCAAGGTGAGCTCCACCTACGCCGACTTTGTGAAGGGCGCCGCCGCCAACAATAGTAATGCCGCCGAGGTGCAGACCGTGAAGCGACAGGTGGGCGAGGCGCAACTCTATGTGGCCGCCGTTCGTCAAAGACAGGAAACCATGCTGGCCACGATGAAAGCCATAGTGAAGCTCCAGCCCGAATTTTTCCGCGAGGGCGACCGCACCCTCCTGCGCCCGATGACGCAAAAGGACGTGGCCGACATCATTCATCGCGACCCCAGCACGGTGAGCGGCGTGGTGTCCAACAAATATGCCGAGACCCCCTTCGGCATGGTACTGCTGGGCAGCCTGTTCACCCAGACATTCCGCAACAGTGAGGGCGAGGAGGTGTCGCGCGAAGCTGTGAAAGAGCGCATGCGCGACCTCATCAACAACGAAGACCGCCTCAATCCCCTCTCCGACGACGAACTGGCCATCAAACTGGGCATTGCGCGCCGCACCGTGGCCAAATATCGCAAACTGATGCATATCCCCGTGGCCCGCCTGCGCCGATAGAGTGCGGAAAAGAATACTTAATTTCGGTTTGTTAGATGAAAAACCGTCAAACGATACTACTGGCCAAACTCTTCACGCTATTGTTTGAGCCCCACTACTTCCCCCTGCTGTGTATGTTGGTGTTGATGGGGTTTAGCTACATGAAGATTTTTCCGCTGCAATACAAGGTGTTTGTACTGGTAGTGGTCTATATTTTCACTATCGCGTTGCCGGTATTGCTGATTGCGCTCTATCGCCATCTCAACGGTCTCCACCGCCGCCAGCTCACCCATAGAGAGATGCGTACCGTGCCTTATATCATCAGTACGCTATGCTATGTCTTTTGCTACCAGTTGATGCGCTTTTTGGGCGTACCCCGATTTATTGTGAGCGTGGTGTTGGCCTCGGTGGTACTGCAAATGCTGTGTTTGTTCATTAATATGAAATTCAAAATCAGTATCCACAGTGCGGCAGCAGGAGCAATGAACGGTGCATTGGTGGCTTTCTCCTTTATTTTCCATTTCGACCCCACTTGGTGGCTCTGCATCACCCTGATTATCGCAGGGTGTGTGGGCAGTAGTCGATTGATTTTGCGCCGCCACAGCCTTATGGAAGTAAACCTTGGGCTGGCGGTGGGATTAATCACCGGATTTATCACAATCCTCATCTTTTAGATGAAAGCCACTCACAAATAATCCTATTATTCCGGCATGCAATATTAAAACGCTCGCAAACACCACCACATTTTCCCCACCCACAAGGCTAAAACACCCACAAACATCACCATAACACTTGTAATCATAATTAGTACAATCACAAAAACAAACGATATTATGCAACCAACAGTAAGTATTATCCTGGGCAGCACATCCGATATGCCCGTAATGGAAAAAGCCGCCGCCTTCTTGGATAAGATGGGCGTCTATTTTGAGATTAACGCTCTTTCGGCTCACCGCACACCGCAGGAGGTGGAGGCTTTTGCCACCGGAGCCAAGAGCCGCGGCATCCGCGTGATTATCGCTGCCGCGGGCATGGCCGCCGCTTTGCCCGGCGTGATTGCTGCCAACACCACCCTGCCCGTAATCGGCGTGCCCATCAAGGGAATGCTCGATGGACTGGACTCCATGCTCTCCATCATTCAGATGCCGCCGGGCATACCCGTGGCCACGGTGGGCGTAAACGCTGCCCTCAATGCCGCAATTCTGGCTGTGGAAATTCTGGCGCAAAGCGACACCGTCCTCGAAAACCGCTTGGCCACGTATAAAGTGGAACTCAAGCAAAAGATTGTGAATGCCAACAAGGATTTGTCCGCCATCACCTACGAGCACAAGACCAATTAAGGGCTACGCCCGGCAAGTTGAGGGCTACGTCCGGCAAGTTGAGGGCTACGCTGAATAATCTAAGGTTCACGCCGAATAGCCTCAGGCTTATTCCGAACAATCAGCGCCCCTGCGCGAATTACTCTCGGCCTCAATTTCATTTTTCCCCACTTAGCACCCGCCTGCCCCGCAAATTTTCCAACGTTCCCTACGGAGCGCAGCAGCGTTCCCTTCGGAGCGTTGCTAAACTCCCTTTGGTTTGTTGCTGCGCACCGAAGGGTGCGTTGGCGCTATCAGGACGTAAAATGGTCTAAAAAGGCTTTTTATTGAAATCACGGCGTTACGTATACCGTTTTTTCGCAGGTTCAATTGTCAGTAATCCCCTTCTTTCAAAACTCTACACTCTATGATTAGCAACGAACAGTATTTCAATTATATCCGGCGCAATGCCGATGAGGTCTTTGTGGGCAACAAACCGCTGGGCGGCAGCAATCCCATCCGCCTGCAAAGCATGACCACCACGCCAACGGCTGATGCCGAGGCCAGTGCAAAGCAATGTGTGCGCATCATCCGCGCAGGGGCCGATTATGTCAGGCTCACCGCGCAGGGCATGAGAGAAGTGGAGGGATTAAAGGAAGTGGAGAAAATCTTGCGCGAGGCTCATGTGCTCACTCCATTGATTGCCGACATCCATTTCAACCCCCGCGTGGCCGATGCCGCCGCCGAGGTGGTGGAGGGCGTCCGAATCAATCCGGGCAACTATGTAGACCCTGCCCGCACGTTCCGTCATCTGGAATACACCGATGCCGAATACCGTGCCGAATTGGAAAAGATACGCCAACGCTTAATCCCGTTTCTGGAAATCTGCCGCCAACACCACACCGCCATCCGTATCGGCGTGAACCACGGCAGTCTCAGCGACCGCATCATGAGCCGCTATGGTGATACCCCCGAGGGCATAGTGGAAAGCTGCATGGAGTTTCTGCGCGTGTGCAAGGAAGTGGAGTTTCCCAACGTGGTATTAAGTATCAAGGCCAGCAACCCCTCGGTGATGGTGCGCTCGGTGAGGTTGCTGGTAGACCAAATGGATAAAGAGGACATGCACTACCCGCTCCATTTGGGTGTTACCGAAGCCGGCGAGGGTGATGACGGGCGTATCATCAGTAGCGTGGGCATTGGCGCTTTGTTGCAAGACGGATTGGGCGACACCGTCCGCGTCTCCTTGAGCGAAGAGCCGGAGCGCGAAATCCCCGTGGCGCGCAAGCTGTGCCAGCATATCCTGCAGCGCAAGCACACCGCCGTTATCAACGCGCAGATGGCGCCCGATTTCAATTATCTGAACCCCTCGCACCGTCCCACGCGCACAGTTGGCAATATCGGCGGCGGACAAGTGCCCGTAGTGGTTTCAGATAGACCCGTGCCCACGGCAAACAACAAGCCGGATTTCACTGCAGACAGTCTTTCCACCGCCTGCCACCCCGTACGCCTCACTTTCGGTGGTCTCAACGACAATATTATAAACTCACTGAACAGCGACCCCCTCTCTGTGGTCATTGCTGAAAGCCACCACCACAACGCGCCCGATGAGATACGCGCACTCATCCACACCCTCTGGGCTCGCGGCATTCAGGCGCCCGTAATTGCCCATTTAGAATACAATCACAACCCCAACACCGTGGAGGAGCACCGCATCGAGTGCTCCGCAGATTTTGGGGCTCTGCTTTTGGACGGACTTATTGATGGCATTTGGATTAGCGATTTCTCCATTCCGCCACAAACGGTGTGCAAAACCATGTATCAGATTTTGCAGGCCGCCGGTGCGCGCCTCACCCACACGCGCTATATCTCCTGCCCGGGGTGCGGCCGCACACTCTACGACCTCCAATCCACTGTCCAGCGTATCAAACAGGCCACAGCCGCCCTGCCTCCAATCAAGATTGCCGTGATGGGGTGTATCGTCAATGGGCCAGGCGAAATGGCCGATGCCGATTACGGGTATGTGGGTGCCGCTCGCGGCAAGGTCTCCCTCTACCGCGGCAAGGAGTGTGTCCGCAAAAACATTCCCGAGGAAGATGCCGTCCAAGCCCTACTCGCCCTAATTAAAACCGATAAGAAATAGCGGAAGGAGGAGCTATATTTATCATTTACCACCCATTAGAAATCATAGATGGTTTCAAGCAATTAATTAGATTAGTCGATCCCGTGATAAAACGTTTCTTAAACATGTACGCAAATTCTCTTTCTGTGATTAATACCAAGAAAATAAGACCTACCATAGAATTTGAGACCCAATCTGAAAAAGAGGAATTAACACCTGAGATAAAAAGTATCGGTGAACTTTCATGGAATTCTTTCACGATACCAACCTATCAACGTCCTTATAAATGGACTGCGAAGAATGTC
>CAZQVW010000008.1:0-22204 GCA_964596865.1 uncultured Bacteroidaceae bacterium | reverse complement strand
AACTAAACAGTACTGTTTAGTTATTGTTACAGTACTGTGAACGCAAACTAACGCGGGATTTTTCGGTCTTATACCTTATTATATATGTATTTGGTAGCGATTTATACGTTTTAGTACGCGTTTTATGCGTCTTAGTATGAGTTTTGTGTGTCGCGGCTCGCGAAAAATCGGTGGAAAATCATATCTGATGGCGGCAAATCGGCCCTTTCGCGTTTGGATTTTGACAATAATTAGGCCGAAATTGGCGTTTTTGCATAAAGACTGACGGATTTTTGGCGAGATATGCTAAAAAAGCAGTATTTTTGTATCTTAATAAGACCAGTGCGGCCAAAAACGTATTGAGTGCGGCCAAAAGCAGATGGATATGGCAGACAACAAACAGATAACCGTGGACGTGGAGCAGGTGCTCCGAGCCAAGATGGGCAATAAAGCCGCCCTTGTGCCTCGCTTCGCGGTGAACTGGCTCAAACGCATCATTCATCAGGACCAGGTGAACGCCTTTCTTGTGGAGCATCAGAAGGAAGAAGGATTGCCGTGGTTGCATTCCGCCCTCGACTACATCGATATGAAACTTATCGTGCGCGGCGAGGAAAACCTGCCCGCCGAGGGCGAAGGACGATACACCTTTGTGAGCAATCATCCGCTGGGTGGCATCGATGGCGTGGCTATCGGCACACTCCTTGGCGATCGCTATCATGGTCATGTGCGTTATCTCCTTAACGACCTGCTGATGAACCTCCCCGGCCTTAGGCCGCTTGGAGTGCCCGTGAATAAGACGGGCGCGCAAAACCGCCATACCGTACGGCTCGTGGATGAGGTCTTCCAATCCGACAACCAAGTCATCCTCTTTCCCGCCGGACTGTGCTCCAGACTTATCAATGGGAAGGTGCAGGACTTGCCGTGGAAGAAAACGGCCATCCAAAAGAGCGTGGAGAGCCACCGCGACATCGTGCCTATGCGTTTCTATGGTGAGAACTCGCGCCGGTTTTATCGCATGGCCAATATAGGCAAGCGATTGGAGCTGAAATTCAATATAGCGATGCTCTTCCTCGTGGACGAGGTGTATAAAAACCTCCACCAGTCGTTTGAACTGCATATTGGTAAGCCCATCCCTTGGCAGACATTCGATTCCTCGCGCTCGCCGCAGGAGTGGGCACAGTGGTTGCGCGCCCGCGTATATGAATTATGAGGCGCCGCGCCACCCGCGCATAAAGGTGTCAATTCGCCGGAATGCTGCGCCGAACCATTGGAATGTTGCATCGAACCGATAGGGGCGGGTTTCGGGGTTCTCGAAATTTGAGGAACGAAAATTTTGGGGCTTCTTTATACCCGTCCGTGAATAAAACGCCCTTTCGGTGGTGCGGGCAGACATGAAGTCTGCCCCTAACGGTACGTTCTGCGGGTGTCATTCCCTCGCTAATCGGGCAAACGTTGCCCCCGCCCGCGAAAAAAGAACATATACTATATATAAATAAGGTATATAAGCGCAGGATAGATTTCCCCGCTCCCAGCCAAACAATCGTCAGACTAATCTCCCCTTTCAAATGGAAGCTATAATTTCCCCCGTAGACAAGCAACTGATTAAGCAGGAGCTCACCCCCGAGCGCAAGCTCAGGCGCACCAACAAGAGCAACAACGAAATCTATATCGTTACCTGGCAGGATTCGCCCAATGTGCTCCGCGAAATCGGGCGCCTCAGGGAAATTGCGTTCAGAGCCGCCGGTGGCGGTACGGGCAAGAGCCTCGACCTCGATGAATACGACCTCTCGCCCAATCCCTACAAGCAGCTCATCGTTTGGAATCCCGAGGAGGAGGAGATTATCGGTGGTTACCGCTATTTCCCCGGCAACGAAATCAGTTTGGACGAGCATGGACAGCCGCGCTTGGCCATGTCTCATATCTTCCACTTTTCCAACCGCTTTCTCCAAGAATATATGCCGCAGTGCGTGGAGCTGGGCCGCAGTTTCGTTACACTGGAATATCAGAATACGCGCCGCTCTGTCTCCAAAAGCCTTTTCGCGCTGGACAACCTGTGGGATGGCCTCGGGGCGCTCACCGTGGTGATGCCGAATGTAAAGTATTTCCTTGGCAAGGTGACGATGTACCCCTCTTTCAGCCGCCGCGGTAGGGATATGATCCTTTATTTCCTCAACAAACATTTCGGCGACAAGGAAAACCTCGTTTCCGCTATCAATCCCCTGCAGTTGGAGACGCCCCTTGCCGAGCTCCAAAGCCTGTTTACTTACGATGATTTCAAGCAGGACTACCGTCTGCTCAATTCCCACGTGCGCCAACTGGGATTCAACATCCCGCCCCTCGTTAATGCCTATATGGGATTGAGCCCTACCATGAAGGTTTTCGGCACCGCCATCAATGACGCTTTCGGCAACGTGGAGGAAACCGGTATCCTCATCGCTGTGGACGAGATTCTGGCCGAAAAGCGCGTCCGCCACATCGATTCCTTTGTGCGCGAGCACCCCGAGGCCGCCGACCTCCTTTCCACTGTCCTTAACCCCCCGTTTAAGAAGTAGTCCCTCTCATTTAAGAAGTGGACTCCCGCATTTAAGAAGTAATTCTCCGTATTTGAGAAGTAATCCCCGCAATTAAGAAGTAATTCTCTGCAATTAAGAAGTAATCCCCCGCAATTGAGAAGTAATTCTTTGCAATTAAGAAGTAATTCTCTGCAATTAAGAAGTAACCGCTCCGCGCTTTGCCCATTCTGCTTAAGTCGCCCATTTTTCTGAATCGTGCTTTCGGGCGCTTTTGGCGATATGCCATCGCGCTCCATGCGGCCAATCGGTTGATTACCCTTTTCGCGTATTTCTCCTCACAACCTTTTTCGCTCTGATTCCACCTTTAACTTTCTGAAGAATATTCGCTTTTTAGAATATATCAAACGGTCTGCGAATATAATTACATGTTCTATTCGCAAAGACTTAAGTTTTTCAAGATTTTCGCCTCAATTTGTAGAGAAATGCCTATTTTTGGCGTGCGAAAATGTTCGCCACACAAATATTTACTTATTAATTCCTTAAATTACTAAACGCGTATGAAAAAGATGTATTCTTTGCTCGCGCTGCTGGCAATGTTATTTGCCGCAGTGGGTGTTCAGGCGCAGAAGTATCACACCGTTCAGCTCGTGGACGAGCCGCAGGCTGGTGTGAACTATGTGATTATGAACGCTTCGTCGACGCCTCCGTACCTCACAGCCGAGGGCGGAATGAAAGCTGTCTTAGCGGACGACAACGTCATCTGGCAGCTGGAAACTACCGGTGAGAAAACGGACGACAACTTCGATCTCTATGTCCTGAAATCAGTAGGCAAGAATGCTTACTGGCAGGAGGATGATTTCGAGCACAACCTCGGTCTCGATGGTTATGATGTTCACGGCTATGCCGGCACCAATGCCACCTTTGGTCCGAGGGCAACCGCTTGCCGTTTCACCATAATCAAGGCCGGCACGGCTGGTCATGAATGGAGAGACCAGGGTACCTCCGATGGTTTCATCCTTGCCCGCAACAAGGCTGTTCCCCAGGGCGATGGCAACAACTATTATTATAAGTTGGGCACCCAGAACGAGCAGGTTTCCTTTGAGCCATGGAATGAACACGTAGGTTGGAATTTCTACACCGTAGAAGAGTCCTCGCCCAAGGAGAAACTCCAGGAGCTGGTTGACAATATTGTCAATGCCGGCGCTACTTTCGATGTAAGCAACGACCCGGGTGGCTATGCTCCCGATAAGGTGGCTGCTTATAACGCCGCTCTCGAGGCTGCCCAGACCGGTCTGACAAAAGAGCTCTCTGATGACGAGTATACCACCCTTTACAACAACCTCACCGCTGCACAGACTACCATCAATCAGGGTGCTAACCCCGTGAAGGAAGGTTATTACTTCGTGGTGAGCGGTTATGAAGAGTTTAAGAACCAGCAGGGCGTGGACAAGGCTCTCTATGCTTCTTCTTCCTCCGTGCCCCGTTGGCAGACCTTTGCCGATTCCACTGCTATCAGCAACAAGCAGTATGAATTCCTTTGGCATATCACTCCGTACAACGATGGTTGGAAGCTCACTTCCGTAATCTATGGCACAGATTATGATGGTCCTACCTCCGACCCCGGTCAGAGCGCTCAGTGCTTCCTCGTAAACAACTCTACCCGCACGGTTTACATCAAGTCGATCGGCAATATGAAGTTCCGTATCTACACCAGCGCCAACCAGCACAGCCTCCACGCTAATGGCCACGGCTCCGGTGCAGGTAATGGCGGTACAATCGTTACTTGGAACACCGATGGTTCGCAGGCTTCCTCTTGGAAACTGGAGACCGTTACCGATCAGGATTACATCAACGCAGCTATCAACTATAGCTCGCAGCTCCAGCTCATCGAGCAGCTCAACCCGCTGCTTGCCGAGGCCGGTTCTCTCTATGGCAAGCTCTTTGTTACCACCGCCGACCTTGAAAAGCCTATGGTTACCAAGGCTGACGATGCTGCAGCCCCCGGCACCGAAGGCAACCAGTTCCTCTCCAACCGCAAGGAGGGCTCCGAGGGTCGCTATGCCGCCCTTATCGATGGTAATACTCGCGCCGTATGGAATGCCAGCGGCGAGGAGCAGCAGGGTGCCACCAACTACGGCCCGGACGGTGAATGGGCTTACTTCCACACCGCATGGAGCAGCGCAATCCGCGTAGGCGCTCACTCTGATGATCCACAAGACTTCCTGCAGGTAGACCTCTCCGAGAACCCCGTGTCCTCGTTCGTTCTGCGCACTGCCCGTCGTTACAACAACGCCAATGCTCAGCCTACCCAGATAGCTATCTATGCTACCAACGATACCACCGGTTTCTCTGCCGGCACTGATACTTGGAAAAAGATTACCACTATCAATCCGCCTACCGTAGGTCAGGAGGAGTTCTATGTATCTCCTATTATCGACCTCGGTGCTACTTATAAGTATGTTCGCTTCGTAGTGGAGCAGACCAGCAACAATGTTCGCTACTTCACCTACTCCGAGTTTAACCTCTATCCCGGCACCACCGACCAGGCCACCTCTCAGTATTACTATGTGGATGGCATGAAGGCTGCCGCCGACGCTATGAAAGCCGCCGAGAATGCTGGCCGCACCGCTTTGGATGAGAACACTATCACCCAGTCCACTATCAACACCCTGCGCGCTGCTATCGACGCAGTGAAGGCTCTCTATGTAGACACCACTGCTCTCGCTACCGAAATCGTTGAGGGTAAGGCTTACGTAGACTCCGCTAAGGTTGGTACCGCCTTCGGTAACATTGCTTCCCAGGCTACCATCGATGTTTACCGCGCTGCTTTGACCACCGCCGAGGGCGTAAACCTCAAGGGCGCTGTTACCAAGGCTCAGCTCGATGCAGCCCTCGTGCCCGTGCAGAATGCTAAGAAGGCATTCCTCGAGGATATGGTTGTGCCCGAGGCCGGCAAGTGGTATTTCATCACCAACTTGGCTACTCCCGCTGATGCTGATGGTCGTACCATTGATGACACTGATTCCTACACCGGCGCCAGCACCCTGACTCACGGTTCTGTGCTCTATGTAGATCCCAATTACAGCAATAGCCACCCCATCCGCTGGACTCAGAATGAGAATGGCGAAGTAGGCGAGCTCGCCACCGCTATGTGGAGATTTATCCCCGTGGAGGGCGAAACTCCTAACGTATTCTACATCCAGAATATGGCTTCCGGTCAGTATATGGGCGCTATCCCCAATGCTAACAATACACCTATCATGACCAGCTCCACTCCTGTGGCTTATCAGATTGGCTTCATCGGTGGCGACAACGTGGTGCTCAATGCTCCTGACAACGACCAGCAGTATGGCTATGTTCACGCTCGCACTGCTTACACCGACATCGTGCGCTGGCTCAACAATGTGAATCCTTCTCAGTGGACCTTCCAAGAGGTTGACGGCACTGGTGAAATCGAGGGTGTTTCTGTGAATCTGCAGCACCCCGCTGGTGGCCAGTTCGTTACATTGGCATTCCCTGTTGAAGATATTGCTGGCCTCAACGATGGTGTTTCCTTCTATGCTGTGAAGAACATGACCCTCAACGCTGATTCCACCACCACTATCGAACTGTACTCTAAAGACAGCTTCGCAGCTGGTGAGCCGTTCATCGCTATCTCCACCGGCAATGAGCAGATTCTTGTAAACGCTCCTGCCGCTACCGCTACTTTGGCTACTCAGGCTGCTGCCGGCAACGGTATCGTAGGTCTGCTGCAGTATGCCACTGTTGATGCAGGCGTAGCCTTCTTTGAGGCTGGCCAGGATAGCACCTTCAACACCCTTCAGGCTTCCACTTCCAACAGCACCGTAGGCGCTCTGCGTGGTTATATCGACGCTACCACCTTCACCGCTCCAGTGGAGGGTGAAGAGACTGCTAAGACCTTCACCATTTCCGGCCTCAACTGGACTAAGGCTGTCAGCGGTGATGTGAATGGCGATGGCGTTATCAACAGTGCTGATATTACCGCTATCTACAATTACATTGCCTCCGGCTCCGAGAGTGGTCTCACCACCAGCCAGTGCGATGTAAACGGTGATGGCGCTGTTAATGCCAGCGATGTTGCCACTGTTTACTCCTTGATGAGCACAGGTAGCTCTGCTTCCAGCAAGGCTTTCCTCAAACTCCTCTCCGAGTAAAATTCCCCCGTGTGATCTAATTCACTATAAATAATTAAATCCCCGCAGGCAATTAATGCTTGCGGGGATTTTTTGTTGACTACTCGTCGATTTTGTGTAATTTTGCAACTGATTAATCACTTCCCTTTTTATGGTTAAAGATAATAGTCGCGATAATTCGCCCGAGGCTCTTCCTTATATAGAGCGTTTATATGAAATTTTCCTCCGCCACCCCGTGGTAACCACCGATAGTCGTGATTGCCCGCCGGGCGCTATGTTCTTCGCTCTCAAGGGCGATAAGTTTGATGGCAATAAATACGCTGCCAAGGCTTTGGAGCAGGGCTGTAGTTGCGCCGTGGTGGACGAGGTGGAGTTTGTCCCCGAGGGCGATGCCCGCTATGTCCTTGTGCCCGATGCTCTCTCTGCCCTCCAGCATTTGGCCCACCATCATCGCGGGCAGTTTAATATCCCTGTGCTCCAAATCACCGGCACCAACGGCAAAACCACCACGAAGGAGCTCGTCTCTGCCGTCCTCTCGCGCCGCTATAATGTCCTGTTCACACAGGGCAATTTCAATAATCATATCGGTGTGCCCAAGACCTTATTACGCCTCAATGATAGTCACGATATTGCCGTCATAGAAACCGGCGCCAACCACCCCGGCGAAATCCAAACGCTGGCCAATATCGTGGACCCTTCTTTCGGTCTTATCACTAATGTGGGCGTGGCGCATATTGAGGGCTTCGGCTCGTTTGAGGGCGTGGTGAAAACCAAGGGCGAACTCTATGATTATCTGCGCCACCGCGAGGATGGACGCATTTTCCTTAATGCGGATAATCCTCACCTTGTTAGGATTGCTCATAATCTGCAGACTGTTACTTATGGTGAGCCCGGCCACAGCTATTTCGTGGAAGGCGAACTGGTGGATTGCTCTCCCTATCTTCGTTTACGCTGGAGGCAAGGCGATAAGCAACTTGCTGACGCGCCTTGGAATGAGGTGCAGACGCGCCTTGTGGGTGCGTATAATCTCACCAACTGCCTCGCCGCAGCCTGCGTAGGCCTATGGTTTGGTGTGGAGACTGGCGACATTTGCCGCGCTTTGGAGGACTATTCTCCTACCAATAATCGCTCTGAACTCCTGCTCACGGCTTCCAATCAATTGGTGGTGGACGCCTACAACGCCAACCCCTCCAGTATGAGCGCCGCCCTCGATAATTTCGCTCTGATGACGCCGCCCACTGGCATGGAGAAAATGCTTATCCTTGGGGATATGAAAGAGCTCGGCGCTATCAGTGAGCATGAGCATCGCCATATCCTTAATAAACTCCGGTCTTTAGGATTTAATAATGTATGGCTTGTCGGTCCTAACTTCGCTGCGCTTAATCCTTCTTACCCCACTTTCGCTAATGTGGAGGAAGTGAAAGCTCGCTTGAAGGATGCTCCTATCAAAAACCGCCTTATCCTCATTAAGGGCAGTAACTCCACTCATCTCTACGAGCTCCCCTCGCTGTTGTAATCCGAAATCAAGATAGTTGCTGGCTACTTCAGCCTATCGCCGCATATCCTTCACTAACTTAAGGCCATAATAAATAAGGTGGAAAGCGCCAAACAGGAAGGCCACAATGAGAAGAACCTTACTGCTTTCCCAGCCCGCAGAAGCCTGATGCCATAACCCGGTGAAGAAGCAGGCTACACTCACAATCACGCCTAATATATATAATGTGCGAATGCCCGCGCGATTGTCATTGTGGGCATGATTGGATTGCTCGGGGGCATTGGCGTCTTTCGGCGAGAGAAGAGTGGGCTCAAGGCGGGAACGGCGGTAACCGTAGTGGTAGTAGATGTCAAAACCGATAAGCATCCATACCACAAGGCGAATCCATGTGTCTGCGGGCAGGGAGAACGCCACTATCAAACAGCTCAATATGCCCAGCATGGGGATAAGCGGTACCAGTGGAACGCGGAAAGCGCGCTCCTTCTCGGGCATTGTACGGCGCATCACCATCACTCCTGCACACACAAGGATAAACGCAAACAGTGTGCCTATGCTCACCATCTCGCCCGCCACCCCTGCGGGCACAAAAGCGGCCAACAATCCCACGCACACCATCAATACTGCACTGTTGTGGGCCGGTGTGCGAAACCTCGGGTGAATCTTTGAGAAGAATTTGGGCAACATCCCGTCGTGGCTCATGGAAAGGAAAATACGGCTCTGGGCCATCAGTGTGCCCATGATAACGGAGCAATAGCCCACCAGTATGGCGAGAAGTATTGCCTTGTTAAGCCACGGGTAGGCGGGATGAATTACGCCGTTGGCGTCTGCCGTTCCCATTTGGGAGATGGCCACCGCCACGGGCGCGATGCCCTCCTGACCGCTAAACATCTTATAATTGGCCACACCCGTCATCACGTGGGCAAACAGCAAGTATAAAATTAATACTACCACCAATGAGCCCAATATTCCGATAGGCATATTGCGCCGCGGGTTCTTGGTCTCCTGCGCGGTGGTGCTGACCACGTCAAAGCCCAGGTAGGCGAAGAATACTATGCCCGCTCCGCGCAATACTCCGCTGATGCCAAATTCGCCCATCTTGCCCGTGTTTTCTGGAATGAAGGGCGAATAATTTTCTGCGTTAATATAGCGCCAGCCCAACACCACAAACGTGATAATCACGCCCACTTTCAATAGTACTATTATCATATTGAAAGCGGCGCTCTCCTTTGTGCCGCGAATGAGCAACAGCGAGAGGAATACCACAATCAATAGTGCGGGCAAATTGATGATGCCGCCCTCCCACGGGCAGGCCGTGAGCGCGGGAGAGAGGTCTATCCCCACATCGCGGAGAAAGATTGTGAGATAGCGGCTCCACGACACGCTCACCGTGGTGGCCGCCACAGAATATTCCAATACCAAATCCCACCCTATAATCCAAGCCATGAGTTCTCCCATAGTGGCGTAAGAATAAGTGTAGGCAGAACCGGCAATAGGTATCATCGAGGCAAACTCTGCGTAGCACAATCCGGCGAAACAACAGCAAACCGACGCGATAACAAACGACAACATGATAGCCGGACCGGCATTGTTGGCCGCTACCAATCCTGTAATGGAAAACAGGCCGGCTCCCACAATTGTGCCGATGCCAATGGCAATCAAACTGACTGGGCCCAACACCCGTTTGAGTGTGCCCTTTCCGCTTTGCGCGGCCTCGTCCTGCAACAAAGCTATGGGCTTCTTTATAAAGATTGACATAGATAGAAATTATTCGAACTTATGCGGCGGCATCACTTGGCCGTTATCCCCGATGAAACCGCCGTTTTTCAACCGTTCTTCTTTCTCGCGCAACAAGGGGCGCGTCTGCTCCATTAGGGCAAAAAGAAGGTCGATATTATCTGCGCGGAGCATGGCAATACGGTGGTCGCGGAAATTGGGAATGCCCTTAAACAGGGGCGTGGCTGCAATATGGCGGCGGAAATGGAGAATGCCGCGCCTCTCGTCAAGCCTTTCCACCGATTGCAGGGCTTGCGCCTTGAGCACATCCAACTTCCAATCCGCCGACATGGGCGGATATTCGCTATGAATGACAAAGGGGTGGTTTATACGCGGATTGGCGTTGCCATGCCCACCAATATCTTCGCCTTTATCATCCTTTACAGAGCCGCATGCGCGCTCGCCGCCCACAAGGGCAGGAGCATCGGGGTGGAGTGCGTCGTGTATCTCCTTGAAAACCCACGGACGCCCAAACGAAGCCCTGCCTACCATCACTGCGTCTACGCCGTAGGTGTTGAAAGCGTTGATGGTTTTCTCCGCACTGTCAATATCGCCATTGCCAATGATTGGAATGTGTAGACGCGGATTGTTTTTCAATGCTGCAATGGGCCGCCAGTCGGCTTGACCGGTGTACATCTGCGACCGTGTGCGACCATGCACCGTGAGGGCCTGAATGCCCACGTCCTGCAGGCGTTCGGCCAAATCCTCAATGATAATATGATTCTGATCCCAGCCAAGGCGGGTCTTGGCCGTTACAGGAATGCTCACGGCATCCACCACCGCCCGCGTAATTTCCAGCATGAGCGGGATATTCTGCAGCAGTCCAGCTCCCGCTCCCTTACCTGCCACCCGCTTCACAGGGCAGCCGAAATTCAAATCCAATATGTCGGGGTGGGATGTCGCTTCCACTATGCGCGCAGCCTCGGCCATCGCCTCGGGATACTTGCCATAAATTTGTATGGCCACAGGGCGCTCGTCCTCACTGATGGTGAGCTTCTCTATCGTGCGTGCTATCTGACGCGTGAGGGCATCGCTACTGACAAATTCGGAATAGACCATAGCCGCGCCCATTCCTCTGCATAACAAACGAAAGCCAATATCGCTCACGTCCTCCATAGGAGCGAGCAATACCGGTTTTTCTCCAAGGTCAATGTTGCCGATTTTCATTATACACTCTCAATAAGAATAAGCACGCGCTTGGGGCGGGGCATACTCTTTTTGCAAAAGGAATCATACACTTGCGAAACAGGTTGCGGGGTACGTAAAAATCCCGCCGAAGCAAGATAAATCCTTGTTACTTCATATTATCCAGCCAATCCTGCGCCTCCTTATCGCCCAATTGCAGGGCTTTCCTTAAATTTTCCTGCGCCTCTTTTTTATGCCCCAATTCTGCGAGGGCAATGCCGAGCAATTTGTAGGCGTCTGGGTCGTTAGGTTCCAGTTGCATGGCCTTGCGCGCGCTCAATACGGCTTCTTCGTATTGCCCGGCGCGCGTTTCTATAAGGGCTTTCTCCACATGATAGACATATTCCTGCGGTTTCAAAGCGATGGCTTTCTCTATATCTGATAAGGCTTGAGGATAAAGTTTGGCTTTCAATTCGGCCTGCTCCTTGTTGTAATAAAAGAGGTCGTTGAGCGAGGCGTCTCCCACCAAATCCTCATAATCCTTATACCCCACCGCAGCCTCGCGGTAATAGCCGTAGCGGTCGTATTGCTGGGCGCGATAATAGAGGTAGGGAGCCGCATCTTGGCGAAAAGGACGGCGGAAACGATTGACGGCACTGTCCAATAAAGCCATCACAATTGTGGAATCGCCGTTGGCCATCTGTAAGGAGCGCGCCTGATAATAGAGATTTTCAGACGATTGAAACTTTGTGGCGTTTACTTTAGCATAGGTGTTGTAAGCCTCCATATACTTTTTCATAGCATAGAGGCATTTGCCCTCCTGAATAAGGAAAATGGGCGTGGGCTGGAGGGAGTATGCCTGCTGTGCCTCAAGGAGAGCCTTGTTCAAATCCCAATCCTTATACACCTGATAGGAGCGCAAGCGGTTGATTTGATAGATGGTTTTGCTCATGGCGTAATGGATGTCGGCCTGTTCGGAGCTTTTCTCCAACGCAGTGTTATAATCCGCTTCTGCCATGGCATATCTGCCAGTGACGCAATAATAAGTGGCTCTCTCGGTATAACCAATATAACTGTCGGGGTATTTCCGGATAAAATCATCCAGATTGGCAAGATAGGAAAGGGTGTCTTCACTATTCTTTGTGAGCAGGTAGAGATAGCTGGCGGCCATTGCTTTGTCCGCAGGCAGTTGCTTGGGAATGAAGATTGCCTTTAGCGAGGGGTCGGCTGCCGACATTGTGTTAATCTGAAGGGCTTCGTTAAACTCTATTCCGATAATAAACGTCTTATCCTTTTCCTTAGTAGCGCTCCCTTGCACCACGCCCACAACCTGTCCCTCCGCATTCAGTACGGGACACCCGATGAGAGTGCTGTCGCTGGGGGAATTGGCTGTGTAATAGTGTAATCCGCTATAAATGGAGGTCTCGGCAATAGTGAGCGACTTGGTGAATGCCTTTCCCTTGCCGTTTGGCAAGAGGATGTAGGCGGCATCGCCTATGCGGAGCGGAATCGAAGAAATGTCTAAAGAAGCTGGAGAGACGCCCTCTGCCGTGAAGCGCACCACATCATAAAGGTCGTTGCCGCCGGTGATACGATGGGCCTCGCCTTTCTTTCCGCCTCGGGCAATAACATCGGCGTGGTCGGCGCCCTTAAAAACAGAATAGATTGATAGGATTTCCACCATGTTATTGCCGGCAGAGTCGCGCATATTGATGGCAAAACCGTTGGCAGTGCCAATAGGTTTGCCTTGCGCAGATGTTGCCACTTTCACCAGCGCATCGACAGCATTCTTGTTGATGGCGGCATCGGATACTGCGGGCAAAAGGCTTGCCGCCATCATAGCCGCCGTGATAAGAGTATATATAAATAATTGTCTCATAGATTTAATCTTGTTTGTGTCTTATAATCCTAATAATGTCTTGGCATTGGCCAGAGCCGCATCTGTTACAGCTGCGCCCGAAAGCATCTTTGCCACCTCCGTCACGCGCTGACTGGGTGTGAGATGCTCTATAAAGGTGTGGGTGCCGGAATCGCTGTCCTGCTTATATACGCGATAATGCTCCTGTCCGCGTGCGGCAATCTGGGGCGAGTGGGTAATGCTGATTACTTGGCGCTCGCCGCGTTCCTCCTCGTCTTTTTCATGGGCGTTGTCTGCGCGGCTGCCTCTGCTGATTTCTTCCATCACATTGGCCATTTCATCGGCTATCTTGCCAGACACGCCGGTATCAATCTCATCGAACACAATTGTGGGGAGGTGAAGCCGTTTAGACAGCATCGCTTTCAACGAGAGCATCACGCGGGCAATCTCGCCGCCCGACGCTATCTTCGACAAACTGCGCAAAGGGGCATTCTTGTTGGCCGAGAAAAGGAATACCACCTCGTCTTGCCCCATGAGCGAGAGTTCTGACGCAGGCGAAACGGATGCGCGGAATTGGATGTTAGGCATGCCCAGTGGGCGCAAGCGCTCTTCCATTTCTTTCTCCACCTTTTGCGCAGCCGCTTTGCGGGCAGAGGTGAGCTTGTCGGCAACAGTTTTCACTTCGGCCTTTAGTTTGCGGCAAGCGGCTTGCTTTTCTTTTATCAATTCGTCGGCATCATCCACATTGCGCAGACTTTGTCCCAACTGTTCCTGCATCGCGATGAGCTCGCCCACGTCCTGCTTATGATATTTCTTTAACAGTGTGTCGATAGCGTTGAGGCGGTTGTTTACTTCTTCTAAACGGTCGCTGTCAAAGCGGATGTCAGAAAGATAGTCTTGCAATTCAGATTGAATATCGTCTATCTCAATGCCGGAGCTCTCCAATCGGTCGGTGAGGTCGGCGGCCTTGGGAAACACATCGCCAATATGGGAAAGTGCGCGGCGGGCCTCGCTAATCTTGCTCCCAACACTGTTTAATGCTCCATCGGCCTCAAAAACGGCCTGCTTGATGTTTTCCGCATTATCCAGCATTAGTTGCTCTTCCTCCAATTCCTCCTGCTCGCCATCTTTCAGTTTGAGGGCAGAGATTTCATCGTATTGAAACCTTAGAATGTCGGCGCGCTCGCGGTTCTTCTCCGTTTCTTTTAGGAGGGCGTCCAAATCCTGTTCTGCTTTGCGCCAGGATTGAAAACGCGAGCGATAATCTGCGAGCAGGGCCTCATCGTGGGCAATGGAGTCGATTACCTCCATCTGGAATCCCGCGTTGTTTAGCAGGAGATTCTGGTGTTGCGAATGGATGTCAATCAGTTTGTCGCTCAGCGACTTTACCACTGTGAGGGGCACCGGTGTGTCGTTTATAAACGCGCGACTTTTTCCGGCATCTGTCAGTTCGCGGCGGATAAGGATGTGGCCGTCATCGAAATCTAAATCGTGATAGGAAAAGAATGTCTCCACATCTTTTCCCTCCACCTCAAAGGTAGCTTCCACAGTGCACTTCTTGGCGCCTTCGCTGACAACACCACTGTCAGCGCGCCCGCCCAGTAAAAGCATCAGCGCGCCCACCATAATACTTTTGCCGGCGCCGGTCTCGCCGGTTATAACAGAAAAGCCCGAACGAAATTCTACGTCAAGGCTTTCAATCAAGGAATAATGGCGTATGTGGAGGTCTTTCAGCATAGGCTTTTAATATATTGTATGTGTGTGAGGAGTGGAGATAGATGTGGGCGCAATAGTGTTGGTGATTTGTTCTTATTTCAACAGTTCTTTCCAATAGGCCGATTGCGCGGCATTGAGTTTGACCAAGAGGTCGTAGATGGGTTGTTTTACGCTCTCGGTGCTTTGGCCGTGATAGATGCCCACCAGCTCGTCGCGCTTATATTCGGTGAAAAGCTGCGGCCAAGTGCTGAGCGGCTTATTGTCGCGCGCCTCCTTCAGCAGATTGAGCGATTCGGTGATGGCGTTTCGGGCGCGGTCGGTGTTCTCCGTCATCACATCCAGGCCCTCGCGGTGGTATTTGTATTGCATCTGTCGGAAAGGTTGGAACATCTCCTCCAAATAATCGTTGAGGATACCAAAACGATTGCTATTGTCGTCAAAAGACTTCCAGCCTTTGATATTCAGACTCTGCGAATTATTCACCACCGTCATGGCCTTGTTGAGAATCTCGGTGCCGCCCAGTGGGGCCATCGTGTCCATATCAATTCCTATTATCAGATAAGCGTAATACGCCAGCAGAGCCGTGAGCGTATTGTCGATGTTGTCGTCGCTGAAATTGAGCTGGTCAAACTGGTGATAATTGAAATCAAAATTCTTGTCCTTGCGGCTGAAAGTAACCGTGTTGTAGGTGGAGCCGTACACAGGCCGCTGCGCACTGATATAGGCCTCGCACGAGGCCAGACCCGTATCATCGTTATATTTGTTTACAATAATGGTGAACCCGCACTTGATTCTTTCGTTGGGGTGGTATTGCATGTTGGTCCAGTGGCGCTCGTTCAGGAAACTGATGATGGCAGGCTTAAGTTCGTCAAAGACAGCTTTGTTGGTGCCGTCCACGCGCGAGGTGTTTATCTCCACCGTGGCGTTCAATTCCTGGGCGCAGGTATTTCCCACCCCCATTGTAAGCATTATCGCCACAATGACGAAAGATAATATCTTTTTGCTTAAACTGCTCATCTTGTTTTTCTTATGCTATTCGTTAGAGCCTGTGCCACAAAGCAGGATGCGGAGATTGTCGATGATGTCGCGCGCCACATCCGCCTTACTCTTAAGAGGATAGGAGGTCTGGGTGCCATCAGTGCGGAGGATAGTAATCTTGTTTGTGTCTACATTAAATCCGGCGCCCTTATCGCGCAGAGAATTAAGCACGATAAAGTCCAGATTCTTGCTCACCAGTTTGTGATGCGCATTTGCTTGTTCATTATCAGTCTCCAAGGCAAATCCCACCAACTTTTGTTTCTGCGTCTTAATGTGCCCTAAAGCGGCGGCGATGTCGGGCGTGGGTTTTAGGTGGAGCACCTGCTCGCCTTTCTCGCGCTTAATTTTAGAGTTGGCCATGATGTCCGGAGTGAAATCCGCCACGGCCGCGCTCAAGATGGCGGCATCGCAGGTGGGGAAGGCTTTTGTGGCGGCGTCGTACATCTCCTGCGCGCTCTCCACCTTAACAATCTTCACCAAGGGGTGGGCAATCGAGAGGTGTGTGGGGCCGCTCACGAGCTCCACCTCCGCGCCCCTATTAGCGCACTCCAATGCAATGGCGTAGCCCATCTTGCCACTGGAATAATTGCCGATAAAGCGGACGGGGTCGATTTTTTCGTAGGTAGGGCCGGCAGTGATGAGGATTTTTTTGCCTGCCAATTCGCCGGCTACGGCCAGATTCTTTTCCACTGCGTCCACTATCTGTTCCGGCTCCTGCATACGCCCTTTGCCTACCAGAGTGCTGGCCAATTCGCCCGTGGCGGGCTCTATGATAATGTTGCCATAGGAGCGCAACAGCTCTATATTATGCTGGGTGGAGGGATGGGCGAACATATCGAGGTCCATGGCCGGAGCCACAAACACCGGAGCTTTCATTGATAGGTAAGTAGTGATGAGCATATTGTCGGCCACGCCATTTGCCATCTTTGCGATAGTGGACGCTGTGGCAGGCGCCACAATCATCGCGTCAGCCCACAGGCCGAGGTCTACGTGGCTATGCCATGTGCCATCGCGCTGAGCAAAGAAGTCGCTTATCACCGGTTTATGGGTGAGCGCCGACAAGGTAACGGGCGTGATAAACTCCTTTCCTGCCGGTGTAATCACCACCTGCACCTCGGCGCCCCGCTTTATAAGGCATCTAATTATGAGACAGGCCTTATAAGCTGCGATACTGCCACTTATGCCCAATACGATATGCTTGCCCCGTAGTGTCATCATCTATATGTTTGGATTTTCCTTACTTCACTTGGCCGTTTGCGCTCATCTTGCTTTCCTGCAGTTTGATATAGGTGAGCACATTCTTTGTGCTTTGTGCAAAATCGCCCTGCAGAATCCATGAATAATATCCCGGGTCGCGGCGGAAGATGTCTACCACCTTCTGTCCCTTGTATTTTCCGAAATTAAAGACAATCTCATTCTTGTCGTTATAGCTTAGGCGTCCGGCCAAATCGGCATTGCGGTTGTTGCGCGAGAATTCGGCCAGCCAACCGATGTCGTTTTTCAGTTGGGAACCGTAGTGGTCCAGCTCCGCCTGCAGCACTTCATACGTGGCGCGCGTATCATTCATAGCAGCGTGGGCGCCCTCCAAATCTTTTCCGCAATAGAATTTATAGGCTGCCGAAAGGGTGCGCTTCTCCATCTTGTGGAAGATGGTCTGTGCGTCCACCATGCGGGCGTTGGTCAGATCTAAATTTACTCCGGCCCTCAGCATTTCTTCCACCAGCAAAGGAATATCGAAATGATTGGAATTAAATCCGGCGAAATCGCATCCTTTGAATTTGTTGGCCAGATCCTGCGCCACATCCTTAAACAAGGGGCAGTCCTTCACGTCCTCATCCGTTATTCCGTGGACATTGGTAGCCTCCTCGGGGATATGCATACCGGGATTAATGCGCATGGTGTGGGATTGCTCGTTGCCATTAGGCTCCACGCGGATATACGAAATCTCCACGATGCGGTCTTGGGTGATACTGGTGCCGGTGGTCTCCAAATCAAAGATCACCAGTGGCTTTTGGAGGTTGAGCTTCATTGTTGGCGCGAGTTTAGTTTGTGATAAGCAGAGGCATCAATAGCATCAGCACATTGGTATTCTCCTCTTGCGCGGAGGGCAATATCAAACTGGCGCGCGAGGGGTCGGAAAGCTGGATTACCACCTCCTCGGTGGTGATACGCGTCAATAGCTCCTGCAAATAATCGCCCTGGAACCCAATCTTAATCGGCAATCCCTCATACTGGCACAGAACTCTCTCCTCCGCGCTCATGGCGTAATTGTTGTTCTCGGCCGAGAGGGTCATCTTGTTCGGCTCAAACTGCAGTTTCACCAAGCATGTGCTCTTATCGGCCACCACCATCACGCGCCTCAACGCACTGACGAAAGTCTCCTTGTCGATAGTGGCGATACGGTCGTTGTGCTGCGGGATTACTGCGCGGTAATTTGGGTAGGGCTCACTGATTAAACGGCAATGCATCACATATTCGCCGGTGTCGAAGGTGGCATTGCCCTCGGTGTATGTGCTAATCTTCACTTCACCCTCGGCATCGCCCAGCACCGAGCGCACAATCACCGTAGGCTTCTGGGGCAGAATGAAATTTTTTGTGAGACCGTTGGTGTCGCATTTCACTAACGTGCGCACCAACTTCCTGCCATCGCTGGCCACGATGGCAAACTCCTCCGGCGTGATGTCGAAGAGGATGCCCTGCATGGCTTCGCGCGAATCATCACTGGCCGTGGCCACGATAGCATTGCCAAGGGCCGAATTCAACGCCGCATTATTGACGCTGATGGAGCTCTCTTCATCTCCGCTCGCCATCAGCTGCGGATACTCCTCGGCGCTCTCGCCCTGAAACACCATCTCGCCATTCTTGTATTTCAGATTAATCTGAAGCGACGATGTATTCACGTCTAAACTGATGGGTTGTTCGGGAATGGTCTTAAGAATATCTATGATTCGCTTGGCGTTTAGGGCGAAACTACTGTCGCCGCCGCTCTCCACCAATTTCATCTTGCTCTCCAGCGTAACCTCCTTGTCCGTGGAGCGCAGGCTAAGCACATCGCCCTTGATTTCAAACAGGACACAATCCAAAATCGGGACACTATTTTTGGCCAAAATCACTTTGGCCAAGTTTTGCAGGCGTGTATACAGCTCTGCACTGTTTACTGTGTATATCATTGTTTGTTAAATGTTATAATTACTGGAACAAAGGTACAACTTTCTTCGCATATACCCGCTTTTCCATATCTAAAATTAATATAAGGTATTAGCAAAGGAAAAATGGTGCTCGCCTTTTTATTACAACGCCATTATTGGCTCGCCAATGCTCACCGGCGTCTCCTACCTACTGATGCTTTCTATCCTAAATCTCAATTTGCCGATAGGCACAACCACCTCCACCTCATCGCCCACCTTTTTGCTCATCAAGGCCTTGGCCACAGGCGATTTCACAGAGATCTTGCCTTCACGGGCGTTGGCCTCGTGGGGCGAGACAATGGTATAGGTGGGGTGCGTCTCATTGTCCAAATTTATTAGCCCTACCTTTGAAAGTAACTTCACGCTGCCATCGTCATTACTCATCTCGGGCATCACCCGCGCGTGGGTCAGCACTCGCTGAAGAAAGCGGATTCTGCCCAGAATACGCCCCTGCTCACGCTTGGCTGCGTGGTATTCAAAATTTTCACTCAAATCGCCCTTGTCGCGCGCCTCGGAAATAGAGCGGATGGCCTCGGGCAACTTCTCTTTTACCAATTCATTGAGCTCGGCCTCCAATCGGCCGTAGCCTTCTTTAGACATATATTCCATCTTGCTCACTTTTATTGTTATAGGCTCTGTCTTTCGTCGAGATTGTCGCATCTCTGTTTAGATACACGCGATGTGTTGATTTGACCGGTAGGAGTGGGTTTTATACCCACCCGAGAAATTACGCGACAACACTCTGTAATTCATATTGTTAATCGTGCTGTCGATACTTGGGCAGGTATAAAGCACCCAAAATGTTCGTACCTCAAATTTTGAGAGTCCCGCAAAACCTGCCCCTACAGATACTCTCCTGTATACCGGATATATGGCATCATTACAATGCGGCGGGCTTTTTCATCGGCCTCGCCCTCGTCTTGACTAAAGCCCCTTGTTTTGAACGTGCAAAAATACGAATTTATTTTGACACCGCGCCAATTTGCCCTACAAGCAGAAGAGGGCGTTCATATCCAACCGAATGGCAATATCTGACGAGTGGGCATTCTCTTTTACGCCGTAAGTGGTTATAAATGTAGGGACAATGGCCTTGCACAAACGTGTCTCGCCCCACAAAATTCTTGTTATCATTTGTTTGTTCGCATTTCTCACTATCTTTGTTCGCTTTTCTCACTGTCTTTGTTTGTTTTTATGAAAACCGCTTCATTGTCCTCGCTGTAAAGTCAAGAAAATACGTCTGAACCTCGTCCAAAACGTGAAGGAAAACGCGATTTTGTACGCCGTTCACCCCTTAAACTCGTCCAAAATGTGAAGAAAAATCCCCTTTTGGACGCCTTTCGGCTCTGAAAGTGCGCCAAAACGTGCATAAAATCCCACTTCCGGCGTATAAATCCCGACCTGCAGCGAAAAAAATCCGACCAACGGCGAAAAAATCCCGCGATAGTTTGCGTTCACAGTGCTGTAACAATAAGTTAACAGTACTGTTTAGTTATTGTTACAGCACTGTAACATTATCTAAACAGTACTGTTAACGCAAACTATCTCGGGGTTTTCGGACATTATGACGGTTTTCCTATATATTATAGCGGGGTTTTCGGATGTTATGACGGGATTTTGGGGATTTATCACGCCTTTTTGTCTTTCGGGATAGCAACGAATGATAATCCTATCAGTTTGTCCGCGCACTACCTTATTATATATTGAAAACTTGACGTTACATACGACAAACTTGGCGCTATATCAAAACGAAAAAGGCCTGATTAGACTGGAAAATCTAATCAGGCCAAAACCTTTAATCGTGCTAATCAGGCCTATGAGCCCAATTAGATATGGAAAGGGGAATTATTCCTCCGGCAAAAACAACGGATCCCACGCGGGCAGGAGGGTGGGCTTCTGCTCACTGAGGTTCTGCAAATTCTGAGGCACGTATTTCTTGTCCACCACAAGGCGGAAGAGATATTCGTTCAACCAACTGTCGCTCATTACGATATGTCCCTGAAATCCTGCCGATGCTCCCCACGAATTTTCCACCATCCATTTCTGCGGTTTGCCATCTGCGGTAAGGTCCACGGCCATAAGTGTCATCGCGTGGGTGGAGGCGGAGGCGAAAGTCTGAATGCGCTGCTTCTTATCCATCGGGAATGTTACGCCGAAGATTTCGCCGTAGTTATAGATGTTGGGGTCTGAATACCCGCGCTTGGAATCGTAGTCTTTGTTCACGTCGCACGACATATACATCATCGTGCTGTCCTTGATGGAGGCGATGGCCATCTGCTTGATGTCGTCCATCGGCACATTGAGGAACACCCAGTTGTGACCATCGTAGCTATGGCGGTCTAAATCGATTTCAAACGTTTTGTAATACGGGCGCGAGGGGTCGTTCATAAACATGAGGTAGCTGCCCGTGAGGTCTTTGCCCACAAACTCCTTATAGAAACTCTGCGGCGTGTAGGTGCTGTCTTTCACCACCTTACCGGCGTTGTCTCTTAAGGTGTAGCGGAAGCTCTGCGGCGGTGTGCCGAAACATCTTACCAGCATCTTATACACCACTCCCAGTTGCTCCTGCTTTTTCTGCTCCAAGGCTTTCTCTTTTGCGCCCGAAGCGGCCATCTCTCTGAGGGCGAGGCCGTATTCGCGCAGTTTGGTCTTGAGCAAGGTGGCGTAAGTGCCGGTCTTGTTGGCGGAATAAGTCTCGGGCATCACCTCGGCGGGCACTAATCCATACTTCATAATGATGTCAGCTGCGCCACAGAAAGTGCCGCCGTCGCTCAAAGGATTCTTGAAAAGCCATTCCACCAGCCTATCGTCCATTGGTTTGGACGCATTGTCGATAACAGATTGCAGGAATAGGTTGGATTTCTCCAACTGGTCGTAGAAAAAGCAATAATTCTGCGAGAAAGTGAACGCCCCGAGGCCATACCGGTTTATCATATCCGAGCGCAGGACGTTGAGGGCGGTGAAAAGCCAGCAACGGCCGGAACTTTTCTGGTCGGTGATGCCCTTTGACGGCACTTTATTGGAGAAATTCGTGTCAAACTGGGTCATCGACTCGTTGTTGAGCGCCAACACCTTTATGTCATTGGCGGCCACGGCGTTGTCCAGCGCGCGGTCGGCACCGGTGGAGTGATAATTCTGGCGCCATTGCTCCAGCATCTGCGCACTAATCTCTTTTTGGGAAAAAGCCGGCAGCGAAAGCAAGGCGGCGGATAGGAGAATCAGACTGTTTTTCATCTTCTTTTGGCATGAACAGGCTTAATAGGTATGAGAGGCGACCTTTAAGCCAAGTAAAATAATTGATTGTTATTAATCTTTGATGTATTCGGAAAAATCAGTGAGGCGCATGTCGCCTTTGCGCAAGTAAGTAT
>CAZQVW010000007.1:0-22412 GCA_964596865.1 uncultured Bacteroidaceae bacterium | reverse complement strand
TTTTTCGGAATTAAGAGGCTCTTTTTGACATTTACGAGGGGATTTTTGGCAATTACGAGGGGTTTTCTACGCTGGGGAGCGCAAAAGGAAAACTTATAGTGCGGGACGTTTAGGCATTCAGAGCGGGGCTAATTACACATATAATACTGCTTTAACGCATTTTGTGATGAAGAATCGAAATTAAAGTCGTAATTTTGTAACCTAAAAAGTACGATATTATGAACCAAGACAATAATTCGGCCTTATCCCAGAAAGCAAAACGCATCAATCCGTTCTTACAGCCATACAATACGCCCCATCATACTGTTCCTTTCAACCTTATTAATAATACGGACTTTGAGCCCGCGCTACTGGAGGGAATGAAGCAAGAAGACGCCGAAATCCTTTCCATCACCAACAACAGCGCCAAGCCCACATTCACAAATACCGTTTTGGCATTAGAGCACAGCGGCGAACTGCTCAACAGGGTGGAGACCGTTATGGGCAATCTGTTGAGCGCATGTAGCAACCCGCAGTTGGAACAACTGGCCCAAAAGATGTCGCCACTACTGGCGGAGCACAGCAATAAAATAATGTTTAACACAGCTCTGTTTCAGAGAATCAAAGCTGTGAAAGACAGTAGGCCTCACCTCACAGACGAGGAGCAGACCTTGCTGGACAAGGTGTATGAAGGCTTCACCAAGCGCGGAGTGGGGCTGCCGAAGAAGAAAAAAGAGCAGTTGATGGCCATATCGCAAGAGTTGTCGGTCAAGACACTGCAATTTTCCCAAAATATTCTGAACGACACCAATAGATTTCACCTATTGGTGGAGAATGAGGACGAACTATCCGGCCTGCCCGACCATCAAAAAGAGTTGGCTCACGCCGCAGCCGTGGAATGGGCGAAACAAAAAGACCATAAAGCCACAAAGGAGGACAACACGGCGGTGAAAGAGGATGGCACGACCGCAAAAGAGAACAGCACAGGGACGAATGATAGTGAGGCAACATCAAAAGCAGGGTGGCTATTCACTCTTCAAGCGCCCAGTTATTCGCCGGTGCTCACTTATTGCGACAATAGGGAGATGAGGCGCAAGATGTGGGTGGCTCATAACACACTTTGCATTCACAACAACAAGAACAACAACCTCGACCTCGCTCGCGACATCATCAACCTGCGCCTCGAGAGCGCACGTCTCCATGGTTATCACACCTATGCCGACGCCGCCCTCAAAGACCGCATGGCGGAAAAGACGCCCAATGTTAATAGATTTCTGCGCCACCTGCTGAAAGCCTACAAACCGGCCGCTATCAACGACTATCAGGCTATCTCCGATTACGCTCACAAGATTGAGGGCAAAGAATTTAAGTTAATGCCGTGGGATGTGGCTTATTATAGTCATAAACTACAATTAGAGCGCTATCATTTCGATGCAGAAATGCTTAGGCCCTATTTTGAATTGAGCAATGTCATAAAGGGCGTGTTTGGGCTCGCCACAAAGTTATATGGAATCACTTTCCGCCAAAACAAGGACATACCCGTCTATCATAAAGACGTAGTGGCCTATGAAGTGTATGACAAAGACGGCTCTTATCTGGCTGTGCTCTACGCAGATTTCCACCCCCGCGAAAGCAAGAAGAGCGGAGCGTGGATGACATCCTATCAAGGCCAATGGATTAACGACCTCGGCGAAAACATTAGGCCTCACGTCTCGCTGTGTATGAACCTCACCAAGCCCACGCCCACCAAGCCCTCATTGCTAACGCTGGGCGAAGTGAGCACATTTCTGCACGAATTTGGCCATGGCCTGCACGAGATATTCTCACAATGCAGGTTTGAGAGTCTGTCGGGCACAAATGTGTACTGGGACTTTGTGGAGCTCCCCTCACAGTTTATGGAAAACTACGCATTGGAGAAGGATTTTCTCAAAACCTTCGCTTTCCATTACCAAACAGGCGAGCTCATCCCCGATGAGCTGGTGGATCGCGTGATAAGTGCCCGCCATTTCAACGCAGGCATGGCCTGCTTGCGCCAACTGTCGTTTTGCCTATTGGATATGGCCTATTATACGCTCAAAGAGCCCCTTAAAGGCGACATTATAGAGTTTGAGAAAAACGCATGGCAGGACGCCATCGTAGGGCCGCAATCCCGAGTGCGCACATGTATGACCACCCAGTTCTCACATATCATTACAGGCGGCTATTCAGCCGGCTACTACTGCTATAAGTGGGCCGAGGTGTTGGACGCAGACGCATTCAGCGTATTCCAAAAGGAAGGCCTATTTAATCCGGACACGGCCGCCCGCTTCCGCCACGAGATACTGGAGAAAGGCAACACCCATCACCCCAAAGAGCTATACCGCAATTTCCGACACGGCGACGCCACTATCCAAGCTATGCTCCGCCGCGACGGAATCATAACCGCCAAGCCAAGGGGAGGCGCCAAACAATCCCACTGACCGATATACACTACCAATATGCACAATCAAAACCGCAAACAAGAACTGCTGGACGAACGCTATCTGCGCATGGCGCGCATTTGGGCGGAAAATTCCTACTGCAAGCGCCGCAAAGTGGGTGCACTGCTGGTGAAAGACGGCGCAATCATCAGTGATGGCTTCAACGGCACGCCCTCCGGATTTGAAAACATCTGCGAGGACGAAAACAACGTGAGCAAACCCTATGTGCTCCACGCCGAAGCCAACGCCATCACCAAGATTGCCCGGTCCAGTCAGAATAGCGATGGTTCCACACTGTATGTAACGGCCTCGCCATGCATTGATTGCGCCAAACTAATCATTCAAAGCGGAATACGCCGCGTGGTCTATGGCGAGAAATACCGTCTGGACGATGGCATCCGCCTCTTGGAACGCGCCGGAATAGAGACCACATTTGTGGAGATACCAAATCAATAACCCTACAAGACATTATTAATATCTTCTCAGACATTAATAACATCCTCCCAGACATTATTAAATATTATAACTCACCCCTAAGACACACACTGCCATGAGCGAAAACAGATTTCGCAACTATACCCCATTGATTATCGCGGTAAGCGTGGTAATTGGCATTCTGATTGGCTCTTTCTACGCCAGCCACTTCCGCCGTAGCCGATTGAGCATATCCAATTCCTCCAATTCCAAGATTAATGACATGCTCTACGCTATTGAAGACCGCTATGTGGACACCGTGGACATTAATGACCTCGTGGAAAAGGCCCTGCCGAAAATTCTTTCGGAACTGGATCCCCACTCCACCTACACTTCCGCCAAAGAAGTGGAGGCCGAGATGCAGGAACTGAAGGGCTCCTTCTCCGGCATCGGCGTAATCTTCTCAATCATAAAGGATACGGCCAGAATAGTGCACGTGGTGGACGGCGGGCCCTCTGAAGATGTGGGTCTGCAGGAGGGCGACCGGATAGTAAAGGTAAACGGCAAGCCCTTTGTGGGATCATTCCTCACCAACGACTACGCCATGATGAAACTGCGCGGCCCTGCGGAATCCAAAGTGAAGCTCGGCATCATGCGTAGCGGTATGAAAGGCATACGCACCTATGAGGTAACCCGCGGGTCGGTGCCAGTGGTAACAATAGACACGTATTCCATGCTAAACAACACCACAGGCTACATCAAGATCAACACCTTCGGCGAAAAGACCTACGAAGAAATGCTTCTGGCCTTGGCCGAATTGAGGATGGAGGGGTGTCGCAACCTTGTGGTGGATTTGCGCGGTAACGGCGGCGGATATATGGACGCCGCCATCAAGATTGCCAACCTCTTCCTCCCCAAAAACAGAATGATTGTCTATACCCAGGGGCGCAAGTCGGAAAGAGCCGAATATCGCTCCGACGGGCGCGGCGATTATCAGAAGATGCCGCTCGTAGTGCTGGTAGACGAAACCACAGCCTCCGCCAGCGAGATTTTCTCCGCCGCCATTCAGGACAACGACCGCGGTATCATCGTGGGGCGCAGGACGTTTGGCAAAGGTCTGGTGCAGGAACCCATACAATTTCCCGATGGTTCACTATTAAAGCTCACCATTGCCCGCTATTACAGTCCGTCGGGCCGCTGCCTGCAGAAGCCATATATCCCTGGCGACAACAAAGATTATGAAAACGACCTCTACTCCCGCTATCAAAAGGGCGAACTCACCTCTCAGGACAGCATCCATTTCAGCGGCAAGAAATACCACACGCATCTTGGCAGAGTGGTTTATGGCGGCGGCGGCGTAATGCCGGATATTTTCATCCCGTCCGACACCTCCGACATCACCTCTTATTATATAGAGGCCATGAGTAGCAGACGGTTGGCCGAATTTGCTTATCTCTACGCTGATGGGCATAGACGCCAGTTGTCTGAATTATCCAGTTGGGAGGATTTGGCGGCCTATCTCAAAAAAGAAAACATTGTGGAGAAGTTTGCTTCTTGGGCAGAGAAAGACGGACTAAAACGCAGGAACAGACTTATCCGGCAATCCCACACAAGGATACAAGATGCCTTGATAAGTAGCATTGTGGACAATATATACAACAATCGCGAGGCCACGCTCTATCTCCTTCAAAACGATCCCAATATCATTCGCGCACTTCAGCTCATTCGCAACAATCTCACCGTACCCTCTGCCCCTAAAAAGGAGACAAAAGCAAAAAATATTAAGATATAAGCCCGCATTTATGAAAAATACGCTAACTTTGCCAACGCTTACGCAAATTGCGAAGTAGGCTATGAGCAAAGGCGCTTAGCGCTCAAGGGCCTATCAGCGTGGCAAAAGCAAAGTAGTCCGCTACTAAACCGCAGAACTAAAGCCTGCATGCAATATAGCGCAGAAACAATTTATAATTACGAAAATTAATAATACATTCTACAAATGGCTATTGATAAGACAAAAAACGACGCCCTCAATGGCGCACCAGTAAGCCTCAAAGACAGGATAAAGAAAAATCCTGTGGTTAGCGCCATAGTAGGCGCGATTGTGCTGATTGCAGTAATCTTCCTTTGTGTCCACCTCTACAATAAGTATGAAGACTCGCAAAACGAAGAAGCTGCCACCAAATTAGCAAAAGGTCAGGAATATTTTGGCATGGGCCAGTTTGACCAAGCCCTAAATGGCGATAATACGGGCTATCAAGGCCTCTTGAAGATTGCTTCGCAATATAGCGGCACAGAGACCGGCAATTTGGCTAACCTCTATGCGGGATTGTCATATTTCTATAAGGCTGATTACGATAACGCTATCAAATTCCTTGAGAAATTTGACCCGCAGGACGACAGTATGATCTCAAATAACGCCATCGCTGCGCTGGGCAACTGCTACGCAAAGAAAGGCAACCTTGACAAGGCCGTTAGTCTGCTGAAAAAAGCGGCTAAACGCGCAGATAACCCCGTAATCAGTCCGTATTGCCTGATTCAGGCCGGCGAAATTCTGGAAAGCCAAGGCAATAAAGACGAGGCGCTCAAGCTCTATGAGCAGGTGAAGGAGAAATATCCCTCAAGTGGCGAAGCCCAGACGATTCAGAAATATATTGACAGAGCATCTTTATAATTGCTAATATCTTTTTATAGAGGTTCTATGTAGGAATTTAGAGCATCCTTCTCCGGATGCCCACATATAATAAAGGAGAGCAGAGGCCACCTCGATAAGAATGAGCCTTAGCTCTCCTTATTCCGTTTTTTGAAAACAAAAAAATTCACAAATGTCTTCCACAATAAACAATCTTTCCACCACCGACATCCCTTCTGCCTCTGATATGAGAGTGGGCATCGTGGTATGTGAATGGAATTCCCGCATTACGCGCCCCCTATTAGACGGAGCCGTAGAAACGCTCAAGCGCTATGGTGCCAAGCCCGAGCATATCGTAGTGAGGCAGGTGCCCGGCAGTTTTGAACTCATCTTTGGAGCCAACAAAATGGTGAAAAGCGGTCTGGTGGACGGCGTAATAGCCATCGGCGCCATCGTGCGTGGCGACACTCCCCATTTCGATTTCATAGCAGAGGGATGTACCAACGGTTTGGCGCAGCTTAATGCGCAGGGCAACGTGCCGGTGATTTTTGGTGTCCTCACCACAAACAATTTTGAGCAGGCCGAGGAGCGTTCCGGCGGTCGATTGGGCAATAAGGGCGAAGAATACGCCATCACTGCCATCAGAATGATTGACTACGCCCGCAGCTACGAGAGATAGGGCGCCATAAAACGGAGAAAAAATCACACAAAATTTTTCTATTCCACAGATATTAGATTTCCATTCGGCAGATACCAAAAAGAGTCTTGCAAAATTTTCAACCACTCCCGCGACCTCCTCTTATATTTCTGCGACCTCCTCTTATATTTCTGCAATTTCCGCAACAATTTTCGTAATATCTTCAAAATAAACCGATAATTACTATTAAAAACACAAACAAAACAACAAACAAAACCCATTATTTCATGAAGAAATCCCTATTAACGATTCTCTGCCTGGCGACCGCGATGCTGGCGCAGGCGGCAAACAAGGTGGAGACCCTCACCTCCCCCAATGGCAACCTAAAAGTGGAAGTGAACTTTGGGGCACAGCTCTCTTTCTCTCTGAAGGATGGCGACAAGACCTTGATAAAGGATTCCAAAATCGGCCTCAATGTGGAGAACGGTCCCAAAGTGGGCGTAAATGCCACAATGAAAAAGCGCTCCAACAAGACCATCAACGAGCAGGTGGCCGCTCCATTCTATCGTGAGCCCGCTCTTCAGAACAACTGCAACGAGATGACCCTCCAGCTGGCCGATGGTTTCAGCGTAGTCTTCCGCGCATACAACAGCGGTGTGGCCTATCGTTTCGTTTACTCAAAGAAAAATCCTATCAACATCGAAAGCGAGTTGGCCGAGTTCTCTTTCCCCGAGGATTACGAAGCTTGGATTCCTTATGTAAACGAATTCGGCTATGGCCCCTACGCCATGTCGTTTGAAAACATCTATCAGCACATCCGCCTCTCCGAGGCCAAGCAGGTAGCTTTCACTCCGTTGGCAGTAGATTGCAAGACCGCCAAGGTTAGCTTCATGGAAAGCGACCTTGAGTCCTACCCCGGTCTCTTCCTGCGCGCCAGCAATAGCAAGCTCACCGCCGAATTTGCCAAATACCCCAAGAAGCATAAGTTTGTGGACGGCCGTAAGAAATTGGTGGTTACCGAAAGAGAGAATTACATCGCCAAAGTGGGCGGTGCGCGCACATTCCCTTGGAGGGTGATGGTGGTGACACACAAAGATACCGAGATGCCGGTGAACAACCTCGTCTATCTCCTTGGCGCGCCCAACCGTATCGGCGACACCTCTTGGATTAAGCCCGGCAAACTCACTTGGGATTGGTGGAACTCCCTCAATCTCACCGGCGTGGATTTCCGCACCGGCGCCAATACCCAGACTTATAAATACTATATCGACTTTGCCGCCAAGCACGGCGTGGAATATATCGCTCTGGACGAGGGTTGGTACTATCCCCGCAAGAATGAGAAAGACGACAACGAGGTAGTAGACATCCTTCACACCGTGAAAGACATCGACCTCCCCGAGCTCATCCGTTATGGCAAGGAGAAAAACGTGGGCATCGTGCTCTGGATGGGCTTTAATGTGCTTAGTGAACAGCTCGAGGCCGCCTGCAAGCAATACAGCGAGATGGGCGTCAAGGGATTCAAGGTAGACTTCCTCGATCGCAACGACCAGACGGCTGTGGAGCAGGTTTACCAGATTGCACAAACCTGCGCTAAATATCATATCTTCCTCGACCTCCACGGAATGTACGCCCCCACCGGCTACACCCGCACCTTCCCCAACATTCTCAACGTAGAAGGCGTATGGGGCTTGGAGCAAGCCAAATGGAGCTCGAACAAAGACGATTTCCCCGGCTACGTAACCACATTCCCCTACCTCCGCATGATGCCGGGCTACGTAGATTACACCCCGGGCGGTATGCGCAACATGAACAAAGGCCTTTTCCACGGCATGTACTCTTGGCCTATGACTCAGGGCACCCGTTGCGCACAAATGGCAATGTATGTAGTGTTTGATTCGCCCCTCACCATGATGGCCGACTCCCCCACTGCCTACGAAGCCGAGGAGGAGTGCGCCTCATTCATCGCCTCTATCCCCAATCAATATGAGCAGACCAAGATTCTTAGCGGCGAAATCGGCAAGTATATCGTTACCGCACGCAAGGTAGCCGGCAAGCACTGGTGGATTGGCGGCCTCACTAACTGGCAGGCACGCGACATCGAAATCGACTTCTCGCAACTCTATGAGGCCGGCGACCGCGACACCTATTTCGAGGCCACCATCTATCAGGACGGCATCAACGCCGACAAGGTTGGCACCGACTATAAGATGATCGATGGTATCCGCGTGGATAAGAACACCAAGCGCACCATCCACCTCGCCCCGGGCGGCGGCTTCGTTATCAAGCTCCACCGCATTGTAACGTAGACTTCTCTGCCCACAAGCAGATTATCATTTAGAATACAATAAATACTTGAAAGAGTGTGTAGTTATCACGGCTACACACTCTTTTTTTATTTACACTCATCGCAAAAAGAGCAAACATCGGAAAAATTGTGCCGATTAGTTGCCTTTTGTGTAAAAATGCACACGGAAAAGCAGCGTACCTTTGCAGCGTAAAACAAAAAGACGATAACAGAGAACTGAGAAAACAAGAAATGTCATCAGCGAAGCAAGAAATACCGACTGTTAAAACAAGCAATGCATGTGGCGAAGCAAGAAATACCGACAATTAAAACAAGCAATGCATGTGGCGAAGCAAGAAATACCGACTGTTAAAGCAAAGAAAAAAGGACAGCTACAACGCCAAGCGGCGGCTCACCAAGCAAACAAACAACAAAAATACACACAAATCAAAAATACACACTATCATGAAAAAATTTCTATTCAGCATGAGCGTAATGCTCACCATGATGGCTTCCACCGGCAACGCTGCATCAAAAATCCTTATCGCCTATTTCTCGTGGGGCGGCAACACGCAGGCATTGGCCGAAGAGATACAGCGGCAAACGGGCGCGGATGTGTTTCGCATTGAGCCAGTTACACCCTACTCCACCGACTATAATACCGTGGCCAACATCACCAGTGTGGAGGAGCGCCGCTCGGGAGCCCGCCCCGCCATCAAAGACACCATCCGCAACCTCGACGACTACGATTATATCTTCATCGGAACCCCCGTTTGGTGGATGGAAGACCCCATGATCATACATACGTTTATGGAGACGCCCGAATACAACGGTTTTGAGGGAAAGACGATTATCCCGTTCTGCACGTATTTTAGTGGTGCCTCATCTGCACTCAGAGACATAGTGTCTGGCACCCCCAAAGCCAACCATTTGGACGGTTACGCCACCCGCGGCAGTAGCAGTTATAATTCTTCGGCTATCCAAGAGTGGCTCACGCGCATCGGCGTCCTCGGAATAATAAACGGAATAAACGATGTCACCTACCACAACAGTGAAAAGACCGGCAGGATTTACACTATTGACGGTAAACTCATAGCCAGCGACGGCGATGTCAGCAATTTGACAAAGGGTCTCTATGTAGTAAACGGCAAGAAGGTGATTATAAGATAAATCCTCACCAACTACTGCACAAAGAATTTAATAAGAAAACAACTAACAAACAAATACACACACTTATGGAATACAGAGAATTAGGAAAGAGCGGACTAAAGGTTTCCGCCATCGGCATGGGCTGCATGGGATTTAATCAGGCATACCCTCCGTTCCCCACAAAGGAAGAAAGTATACGCACCATACATCAAGCCATCGATGAGGGCATCACCTTCTTCGACACAGCGGAAATCTATGGCAAGTTTGAAAACGAGCGACTGGTGGGCGAAGCCCTTCAGCCCTATCGCGACAAAGTGGTGATAGCCACAAAATTCGGTTTCAATGTGGCCGATGCCAATTTCACCACCAGCAGTAAGATGGACTGTAAGGTATTAAACAGTAAGCCCGCGCATATTCGCGAAGCCGTGGAGGGATCACTCAAACGTTTACGCACCGACCACATCGACCTCTACTATCAGCACCGAGTAGACCCCGAAGTGCCCATTGAGGACGTGGCCGGCACTCTCGCCGACCTCATCCGAGAAGGCAAAATCCTGCATTACGGTCTATCGGAGGCCACGCCGCAGACTATCCGCCGCGCTCACAGCGTTTATCCCGTTACCGCCGTAGAGAGTGAATACTCGATGTTCTGGCGCGAACCGGAGACAAACGGTTTGCTCGCCACCCTAGAGGAACTGGGCATCGGTTTTGTTCCGTTCTCACCATTGGGCAAGGGCATTCTCACCGGTACGGTGAAGGCTGGCGACAAATTTCAAAAAGATGATTTCCGCAGCACCGTACCGCGCTTTAGTAGCGACAATCTTCCCAAGAATATAGCCCTCGCCGACTACGTAGGCCAGATAGCCAAACAGAAAAACGCTACTCCCGCCCAAATAGCATTGGGATGGCTACTGGCCCAAAAGCCATGGATTGTGCCTATACCCGGAATGCGCAAACTGACACGCATCCGCGAAAACCTCGGTAGCATCGCTATCACGTTTACGCCAGCAGAACTGCAGGAAATAGACCGCCATCTCAACAGTATTCAGCTCTCCGGCGATCGTTATAACGCCTCGTCCGAATCTCTTATCGACAAATAGCGCTCTTACACGGATTTTTCCGCACCTAAGGCGCGGATTTTGCCTACTTAATTCGATTTTTCCCGAGAAAGTTTGCGTTAACAGTAGGGTAACATTATCTTAACAGTACTGTTTAGTTATTGTTACCCTACTGTTTAGTTATTGTTACAGTACTGTTAACGCAAACTATCTCGGGAAAAAATTATTTTTTCAGGCATTTTGATGAGTTTAAGAGGGGTAAACAGGCGTTTAGAGCGGAGATAAACAGAACGAAACAGATAGGAGAGCGTTTATACCCGCTCGCCGAATAATACAGCAGTAACGTATCATTTCTCGGGCGGGTATAAAGCATCCCAAAATTTTCGTTCCTCAAATTATGAGGACCCCGCAAACCCGCCCATATCGGTTCAATCAATACGTTGAGTGTACATAAAGAGTTTTTCAGCAGTCTCGAATAAAATCTGCACCTACAGATACTTTTCTGAACGCCAGATTAAGCGGCATCATTACAAAACACCGGAGTTTTCAGCAGTCTCGAATGAAACTCACCCCTACCGGCTAAATCAAAAGACGGCCAACAACATACGCAAAACAATAATCCCCAATCCAATTACGGCATTCGCCTGATTGGATTGGGGATTAGAAAAGTTGGATTGGGGATTAGAAAAGTTTGATTACGAATTATATAAATCCGATTGTGGATTAAACAAATACGTTTATCAATGAAATTCTACGAAAACGAGGGAGGATTATTTCTCCAAATCGGGATTCAATAGGATATGAAGCTCGTCTAATTGCTTTTGGTCTACCTTTGAGGGAGCATCCAGCATCACATCGCGGCCGGAATTGTTCTTCGGGAACGCAATGCAATCGCGTATGGAATCAAGGCCCGCAAACAAACTGACAAAGCGGTCGAGACCGTAGGCCAGACCTCCATGAGGCGGTGCACCATACTTAAATGCGTTCATAAGGAAGCCGAATTGCGACTCGGCCCTTTCCTTGGTGAAGCCAAGCACCTCAAAAATCTTTTCCTGCAGGACAGCATCGTGGATACGGATACTGCCGCCGCCCACTTCCACACCGTTGCATACCATATCATAGGCATCGGCCAAAACGGAGGCGGGATCGGTGTCGAGCAAGGGGATGTCTGATGGTTTGGGAGAGGTAAACGGATGGTGCATGGCCATAAGACGCTGCTCCTCATCGCTCCATTCAAACATGGGGAAGTCCACCACCCAGAGGAGGGCGAATTTGTTTTTATCCCTTAGGCCGAGGCGGTCGCCCATCAGCAATCGCAGTTCGCAGAGCTGCTTGCGCGTCTTCATTGCATCGTCGCCAGAAAGGATAAGAATGAGGTCACCCTTGTTAGCGCCCATCTTCTGCGCCATTTTCTCGAGCACATCCTGCGTATAGAACTTATCCACGCTACTCTTGACGGTGCCGTCATCCTGCACACGGGCATACACCAGACCTTTGGCGCCAATTTGCGGCGAGCGCACAAAATTTGTGAGTTCGTCCACTTGCTTACGAGTGTAGGAGGCGCAACCCGGGGCGCAGATACCGCCGATATATTTTGCATCATTGAAAACGGAGAATGAGCCAGTGCCCTTGAGGACATCCATCAGTTCCACAAATTCCATGCCGAAGCGCATATCGGGCTTATCGGAACCAAAACGCGCCATTGCCTCTTTCCACGGCATACGGATAAAGGGCTCTGTGCCCAAATCATAATGGCGCACTTCCTTAAACAGGTATTTCGTCATTTCCTCAAAGAGGCGAATGATGTCATCCTGCTCCACAAATGACATCTCACAGTCAATCTGGGTAAACTCGGGCTGACGGTCGGCGCGGAGGTCTTCATCGCGGAAGCATTTCACAATCTGGAAATACCTATCCATGCCGGCCACCATCAATAGTTGCTTCAAGGTTTGCGGGCTCTGGGGCAGGGCGTAGAATTGGCCTGGATTCATTCTGGATGGCACAATAAAATCCCTTGCTCCCTCGGGGGTGGAGCCCACCAAAACTGGCGTCTCTATCTCAAGGAAACCCTTGGAATCCAGAAAATGCCTCACGGCGAGACAAAACTTGTGGCGCAATTCCAAATTGGCACGGACATTAGGGCGGCGGAGGTCAAGATAGCGATATTTCATGCGAAGGTCATCGCCGCCATCGGTGTTTTCCTCAATAGTAAAGGGAGGCACAAGGCTCTTATTGAGAACAACCAATTTATTGACAATGATTTCGATGTCGCCGGTGGGCAGTTTGGCATTCTTGCTGAAACGCTCGCTCACAGTGCCGGTAACCTGGATTACATACTCGCGACCGAGATGATTGGCCTGCTCACAAAGCGATGCATCGGTGTCTTCGTTAAACACCAACTGGGTGATACCATATCTGTCGCGCAAATCCACAAACGTCATGGCACCCATCCGGCGCGTGCGCTGCACCCATCCGGCCAGCACCACCTCTTCACCAACGTTTTCTATGCGCAATTCGCCGTTAGTCTTTGTTCTATACATTTTGTTAATGACTTTATGATTTCCTTTATGGGGAGTAGATTAAGTTTGAGAAAGCAAAATTAAAAATTTTATTGCAAAGCCGGTTTATAAACAGCCACATAAATGCTGCATACTGGCCAATAAAAGCAATAATTGGGGAAATAACCGTAGCAAAAACCGCAATGCACAACGCCAAAAGCCGATAACCGTATACTTTTAGATAGGCTCTATGTCCTTATTGGCCACCCATCCCTTTCTGCCGTCGGATAGGGATACTTCGGTCCATGCCGGCAGGGTTGTGTCGCTCACAGACAGTTTGGTGCCGCCGTGGAGCGTGAATAAGTTGGTGCCGGTGGTGTCGGGAGTGGAAAGCAGTTTGGTGGTCTTCATCACTATGGCGGCGGAATGGTCGGTGAGCTTGCGGTGCTGGAGGTTGGCAAACACATTGAACACTATCACTAAGACACCCATCAATAATATGGAGGCAAAGGCCACCTTCCTTATGCGCGGCGACAAGGAAAAACGCATCCATAGGACAGAGGCGAGAGCCAACGCCAAGGCCACCACCGACAGCCACGCCCATCCATCGGTGCCAAACGTGTTGAGAAACGAGCGGAAAGAATAGACTATGTCTAAATCGGAGGAAGAATAAAACTTATCCTGCGTCTGTGCGCGAGCAAGGGTGAGATTATGGCGATTGTCGGCGTCAGACGGATTTAAGCGAGCTGCACGCTCATAACAAAGGATGGCGTGGGGAATATCTTTCAATCTATAATAGCAATTGCCCTGATTATAAAGGAGCGTGGCGTCATTAGGATTGCGTTTGAGCAGGCGAGCATAGGCCTGTTGCGCTTGTTCGTAATGATGACGGGCGTAAAGGGTGTCGGCCTCGGCTTTAAGGTCGCGTGCGGAGAGCGGCAGGCAGATTATGGCCATCATCACCACTGCGCACAATTTGAAAAAACAATGTATCTTTGCAGTCATTTCTTTTTCTTCTTTAGGAATGGATTAATCAAGGTGATAACTGTCTCCGCCTCGTCAAGGACAGATTTCATTTCGTCCTGCTGGGGAGCAGACACGCCGTAGATATGTTCTTCACACTGCTCTATTAGGCGTGTCAGGCGGGCGGCGACGTCATCTGGCACATGGCAATCGGCCATCAAGAGGGCGATGCGTTCGCGAGTGAGGTCGGGCACCGGCGTTGCCGTTTTATCAGAAAGATACTGGCGGAGGGCCGTAAGCGTCTGGGTGTAGAAAGCCAAACTGTCGCCGCCATGAAGATGGGCGCGCGCGCCTTTCAACATCGAGGCGGCGCGACTACCCGCATGCCTGCGCTTATTTCCTTCCACATCGGCACTAATCCGCCGACTAAGCCCGAGCACATAATAGGCCACCGCAAACAGCACTATCAACAGGGCGTAGACAATCCAAAAGAGCGGCTTCGCCCAAAACGTGGAGACAGAATGAGCCCCCACTTCATTGAGGTGGATATAGCGAATATCGTCATTGCGCATTCGCTGACGGGCAGCATAGGAATTGGGCGACCCCTTGGCTACATTCACCACGATAGTCTTGGGCGTGGAGATAGTATGATATTTGCCGTCCTGGGGATTGAAGAACGTAAAATCCACCGGCGGGATAGTGAATTGACCCTTATGATTGGGTATGGCGGGATAATCCACTATCAAATCGCCCTCCATTCCATCAGAGGTGAGCCGCGTGTTTGCCTTGGTTTGCGGATCAAAGGTCTCGAAATCAGAAGGGAATTTCACTGCGGGCGGCGTAATCAAATCGATGTTGCCACGCCCATGGATAGTGAGGCGAAGGGTGAGCGTCTCGTTTTCGCGCGGCGTGGGCGTGAGCAATTGGGCCGACACACTGAAATCAGTCCCCACCCCACCGGAGAAATTCGCAGGTTTCTTGGGCAGCGGTTTGACATCAATAGTGAGCGCCGGCGCATGTACAGTATGATTGACGCGGACAAGCGAATTTGTGCCATTGAAAAAGGCATCAATGGGGTCTACATTGTGATTGGGATAAGCCACCACGCCCTCAAAAGGAATGGAAGGCACAGTGAGCTTACCACTCTGTTGAGGAAACATCACATACCGGCTCCAAACGGTGGTCTGGACGGTGCGTCCATTGTGGGTAACCACACTCAACTGCTTTTGGCGAGGCAGCGGCACCTCCTTGGCCACAAAACCTTTTAAATCCGGCATCTTGCCCTGCAACTGCTCCAGCATCAGATTGGTATACACCTTATAAGAAAGCACCACAGGCTCTTGTTCATACACAGTCTTCTTATTTGCCGACACCTCGATATAAAGATCTTGGGGATTAAGGCGATGGGAAGACGAACTACCGTTCACAGCCGGCGGCATCGAGCCTCCACCACGCGAACCACCGCCACCGCTTGCGCCACGCGAGGCAGATGATTGCTTGCCCACGGTGATACGGACGCGATTAGACGTGTAAGAGTGCCCTTTCACCTGCAGGGTAATTGCCGGCAAGGTGAAAGTGCCTTCTTTTTGCGCGATAAGTGTGTAGGTGAATGTAACAGATGACGATTTTGAGACGTGGCCGTTGATTATGCTGGTACTGCTATAATTGCTGGTGGCTGGGCCGTAGGCTATATCAAAGCCAGGAATAGAAGATATACGAGGCGCATCGTCCACGTCTTGGGAATTTACTTGATACGACAGGCGAAACTCATCGCCCACAGCCACATGCGAAGGAGCCGAAGCGGTAATCTTTACCGCGGCATCGGCGCATAGAGCCACAACGATGAAAGAAAGGAAAAATATAATGCGTTTCATTATTCAAAAGATTGCAGGAGCCAAATTATTACCAGTTTTTCTCCAACCGGCGGCGAGTAGCCGGAACCCGCTTGCGCTTCAATTTCTGCTGAGTATCGCGCTCCATCATCTGCACAGCCCTAAGCATCTGCTCGGCGCTTTGTTTTGACATATCATCGCGCTGAGATTGATTTTGCTGCTGCTGATTCTGCTGTTGCTGAGGGGATTGCTGTTGGCCTTGTTGGTTTTGCTGCTGATTTTGTTTGTCCTGCTGCTTATCTTGGTTCTGTTGCTGATTTTTCTGTTGTTGATTCTGATTGGGAGAGTTTTTTCTAAGCTTTTGGCAGAGGGCAAGATTATAGCGAGTGCGGTCGTCGCGCGGGAAAGCACGCAAAGAATTCTTATAAGCCTCGATTGCTTCATCATAACGTTGGGCTGATTGATTTATCACACCAATATTATGATAAGCTGCTGCCTTAATTATTGTGGGAGGATTGCACATAATACTTTTCTCATACTCCTTCACTGCCTCTTCAGCCTTGTTTTGCCGGAAATAAGAATTGCCCAAATTGTAATGGGCCTTATAGCCCATGCTATCCATAGCCAGAGCCTTTTTATAATGGATTACAGACAACGAATCTGCCTTTTTGCGAAAAGCAATGTTGCCCTTATTGGTCTGCACCTTTACCGCCGTCTTTGTATTAGTGGGCGACTGGCAACTCGCGCCCACAATCATCATAACCGCCAGCAACAAAACAACATTCTTGCCGCCACGTGGACGAACAGAGAAAAGATGCCACGAATCGAAGTAGTGGGTGCGGCGCGGCTGAACGATCACCTCTACCACCAGCAGGATTAGCGCCACCATTATCATCCACGGAAACAGGTCATTATACTCCTCATAGGCATCGCTCTGGAGATTAGTGCGCTGTAGGCGGTTGAGGTCGTCCACAAGCTCGTCTTGGGCGGAATTGCTATTGTCAATATGGATATAAGACCCGTTAGCCGCTTTTGCAATGCGCTGACACATTTGTTCATTAAGGCGAGTAATTACGATTTCGCCGTTTTCATCGCGTAGATAATCATTGCCCATACGGATTGGCGAGCCTTTAGTACTGCCAATGCCCATCACATACACCTGCACGCCCTTTTTCTTCAGTGAGGCAAGGGCATCATCCACGCCCCCTTCGTGGTCTTCGCCATCCGTGATGACCACCACAGCGCGCTTCACATCTTTCTGGGTGGAAAAAGCGCCCAGACTGACATTCAGAGCCTCGGCAATAGATGTGCCCTGCACGGGAATCATGCCTGTATTGATGTCGTCCAAAAACATTGAGACAGAAACGTTATCGGCCGACATAGGCATCTGCAAAAAAGCGTTGCCGGCAAACACCACCAAGGCAATCTTATCGTTTTTCAACCTATTGCACAGCGAAAGCACCACCTGCTTGGCTTTATCCAAGCGCGTTGGCGACACATCGGTGGCCATCATGGAATTAGACACGTCCATTGCCACCACCACCTCGATACCGTCCATTTGATCGGCCTTGAGGCGCATACCCATCTGCGGGCGAGCCAGAGCCAGCACCACAAACGCCAATGCGCCCACCAGTAGGCAGAATTTTGCCCACACCCTTTTTTCGGACACATCGGCCATGAGGCGCTTCACATACTGGGGCTTACCCAATCGCAGCAAACGCTTGCGCCCCACCCTCCTGTTTAGCCAAAACAGTCCGACAAGGACGGGGATTATCAGCAGTAAATATAGATATTGTGGGTTATCAAATCTGAACATAGCTTATTTAAGGAATTTTGCGGAGCACAGTGTTGGAAAGCAACAGTTCCAGCAACAAGCACAAGAGGACTCCTATGGCGAAAGGCGCATAAGCCTCGTGGCGGCGCGTATAATTGGTAACCTGAATGCGCGATTTCTCCAACTTACTAATATCTTGATAAATCTGTTCCAGCTCTCGGTCGTTGGTGGCTCGATAGAAGCGCCCGTTTGTAACGTGAGCAATCTGGCGGAGCGTTTGGGTATCTATCTCCACCGGCATCTTCACATATTGCACCCCGCCGCCCGGCAAGGGATAAGGGAAAGAAGCCATGCCGTTGGTGCCCACGCCCACTGTATAGATGCGGATACCAAGAGCTTTGGCCATATCTGCCGCCGTGAGGGGCGAAATCTCGCCCATATTGTTGGACCCATCGGTCAGAAGAATGATTATCTTACTTTTAGCCTTGGAGTCCTTTAAGCGATTGACAGCGTTGGCAATGCCCATACCAATGGCTGTGCCGTCTTCAATCATTCCGGAGGCGGGGAGGTCGCACGTTATGTTGGAAAAGAGCTGTAACAGAGCAGCGTGGTCGGTGGTGAGCGGACACTGGGTGAAAGCTTCGCCGGCAAACAGGGTGAGACCGATATTATCGTTCTTTTGGCGCGAGACAAACTCGGTGGCCACCTTGCGCGCAGCCTCCACGCGGTTGGGATGGAAGTCCATAGCCATCATCGAGGTGGAAATATCCATAGCCAACATTATATCAATACCTTCCACCGAGGAATTGCTCCAACTATTAGACGACTGGGGCCTGGCCAGCACGCACACTATCATCACAAAGCAGAGGCTGCGCAATGCAAAGGGCAACCACATCAGCCGTTGCCTCAATGTACGCGGCGATTGGCGGTAGGCTTCGGTAGTGGGCACCTTCATCGAGGGCTCGCGCTTCTCCCTAAACAGGAAATACCAGATACCGTAGGGAATGAGCAACAGCAACAAGAGAAACCACGCAGGGTAGAGAAATTCCATCGTTGTTTTCTATTTTGTGGCAGAGGTCAGAAGATTAGTAATATAGGTTATAGATAATATACGCAGCCCAGCCCACCAATCCGATGCCCGCAAGCGTGAGCAGGATATTGGCAACCACCAAAATATCGTGCCTCATTCGCGAGCGTTTGACGGTGGTGTCTTCTTTTGGCTTCACCGGTTTGCGGCCCTCGTCCGTGTCTTTTGTGGCGTTCACGTATTCCATCGCAATCATCAGGTTGCGGTCGTTTTCATCCACCTGTTGGGTCAATCCTGCATACTTCACAAGGTCGGCAGCCTCAAACATCTCCTGCAATTCTTTCAGAAGACGTGGGTCGTTGGCCCCTTGCAAGTGTTCGATAATCTGGGCGGACGTCATAGCCGTGGCCTTAAACCCATAACGGCGGGCGATATAGGTGCGAACGATGTCGGTGAGCCCTGCATAATAGCGGTGGGCTTCATCGGGATTGTGAGGATGCACACTGCGCAACTTGTCTATCTGGCGCATAGCCCATTTATGCGGCGGGCCCTCCAGACGCAGACGGATATTGGGCAGGATGCGGTGGTTATTCTTTATCTGGATGGCCATATACAACGCTATCAACAAAAGGATTACGCCCAGCGCCCATAATATCATCGGCAGGCGCAGGTCGTCCCAATCGTAATACACATTGGCGATGTCCTTGGGGCCAAAAAACTTGTCGATATGTGTGGTATCCACCTGCGGACTGATTACTTCCAAGGTAATTCCTCTCCTACTCTTGTAGACGCTATCCCCCACCCTCACTTCTATTGGTGGAATATAGTAAGCCGCGGAATCAAACGACGTGATACGATACACCTCCGTGATGGCTTGGCGGCGACCTTGGTCAAGCGGTTCGCTCTTCTCAGTATAATGCGAAAGCACCTCCACTCCCTCCACCAGCACGCTATCGGGATAATTAGGCATCACAATGAGGTCGCGGCTACTTGCGCTCACTCTCACCTTCATCTGCACCTGTTCACCAATAAGGATGCGGGTGGTGTCCATACTCACGTTCACCACCACCTGCGCGGCGGCATTGCCCACATCAGTGAGCCACAAGAGCGCGAATATAGCGAAGAAGCGTAATAGTTTCATTTCTTTAGTGTTATTATGATAACGAGAACAGAGACTTTAACTCATATCCGTCTTACCAATCCTCATTTAGAGCTATCCACGCCTATGGAAAAGTTCCATCAGCGCACTGACATAATTGTCCTCCGTGGTGAGGGAGACATAATCCACCTGCATAGAGGTGAAGAGCTCCTTCAGCGATTTCTCATGCTCTATCCAGGATTGGGCGTGAGCCCTTCTAACGCGACGCGAGGAGGAATCCACAAACGTGGTCTCGCCCGTTTCGCTATCAGCCATGCGCACCAATCCCACATCGGGCAGGTGGGCCATAAAACGGTCGTAGACTTGAATGGCGGCCACCTCGTGTTTGCGCGAGGCAATCATCATCTGGTTTTTGAACGACCTGCCGCCCACAAAATCGCTCAATACAAACAGGGAACAAGCCTTCTTCTGGGTATTGATAAAGAATTCCAGTGCGTTTCCGAGGTCGGTGCCTCTGCCTTCCGGCTTCAGTTCCAACAGTTCGCGGATGATATAGAGGATATGCTTGCGCCCTTTCTTTGGCGGGATGAATTTCTCCACGCGGTCGGTGTAGAAAATGACGCCAATCTTGTCGTTATTCTGGATAGCGGAGAAAGCCAGCGTAGCGGCAATCTCGGTAACGATGTCGCGGCCGATTTCATTGTAGGCTCCGTAGCTAAGGCTTTGGGATACGTCCACCATCAGCATGGCCGTCAGCTCGCGCTCCTCCTCATACAGCTTGGTAAAGGGGCGGGAGAAGCGCGCAGTTACATTCCAATCGATGTCGCGCACATCATCGCCCTGCTGATACTCCCTCACCTCGGAAAAAAGCATACCCCGACCCTTGAAGGCGGAATGATATTCGCCCGCAAAGACATTAGAGGAAAGGACACGCGTCTTTATCTCCAGTTGGCGCACTTTCTTCAGCAACTCGGCAGCATCCATTACAGTTTCCTTTATTAGAGATATGATTTAGCAACAGGCATAGTTGGCATTACGAGCCGATTATGCCTTTTATTTTTGCCTTTAGCTCACCTTCACATTTTCCAGAATGGTGGAGACGAGGTCGTCGGCGGTAACATTATTAGCCTCAGCCTCATAGGTAAGCCCAATCCTATGGCGCAACACATCATGAGCCATTGCCCTCACGTCATCGGGGATGATATATCCGCGATGCTTGAGGAAAGCATAAGCGCGCGAAGCCAATGCCAAATTGATACTGGCGCGGGGCGAAGCTCCGAAGCTAATATCATTCTTCAGTTCCTCCAGACCATAGCGGTCGGGGTAACGCGTGGCAAAAATAATGTCAGTGATATATTTCTCAATCTCCTCACTGATATATATCTGCTTCACCACCTCGCGAGCCTCCATTATATCGCGGATGCCCACCATTGGTTTCACCTCCTGGGTCTTACCTTTTATATGATTGTCCACCACTTGGCGCTCTTCCTCGATAGTGGGATAATCTATCACCACCTTGAGCATGAAACGATCCACTTGGGCTTCGGGCAACTGGTATGTGCCCTCTTGTTCGATGGGGTTTTGGGTAGCCAGCACAAGAAACGGTTCGGGCAGGGCGAAAGTCTCGCTACCGATTGTAACCTGCCGTTCCTGCATAGCCTCGAGCAATGCGCTCTGCACCTTAGCCGGAGCTCTATTGATCTCGTCCGCCAATACAAAGTTGGCGAAGACAGGGCCTTTCTTCACAGAAAATTCCTCGGTCTTTTGGGAATAGATCATCGTACCGGTAACATCAGCGGGCAAGAGGTCGGGAGTGAATTGTATACGCTTGAAAGAAGCGTCCACCGTGGAAGCCAGCGTCTTAATGGCCAGCGTCTTGGCCAAACCGGGCACACCTTCCAAAAGAATGTGGCCATCGCTCAACAGGCACACCAGCAGCGAGTCCACCAAATGGCTCTGCCCCACAATCACCTTGCTCATTCCGATACGGATATTGGTGAGTATGGCAGATTTGCTCTCTATCAATTCATTTAATTGCCGAATATCAACAGTTTCGTCCATAAGGAATATATAATGTGTTATTTCTCTGCAAAAGTACTGCTTTCCAGTCTAACAGCGAGTTAAAAAGAAATAAAAAGGCAAACGGTAGTATAATGGCATCACCAGAACACAAAAAGCCAACTACGCACACAATCTCCACGCCACATGGTGGTGCGGAAAAAAAATGACAACCTAATTAAACCGGTAGAGGCGAGTTTGCGAGGTCCTCGACATTTGAGGAACGAAAATTAGTAGCGCTTTATACTCGCCCGCAAAATAAAGCCTTCATGTACACGCAATTATTGCTTGAGCCTATAGAGGCAAATCAAGCATTGAGGAACGAAATGCCGTGTCCGGGGTCTCCACGACAAATTTATTTGGAGAGGGGTGGCGGTTGTCCGCCCTACAATCTTAACGGTTGCTAAATGCAATCGTTGCGATTGGGACATATACAAATAATTGTTTCCAACCATTCCGGTTGAAGGGCGGATAACACGCCGCTATGCGGTTGATACGTATCCGTCCGAAATGTGCCGACTTTTATATGGCTTTTTTAATTGCGAACTTTGC